>CALXSX010000038.1 GCA_944391265.1 uncultured Clostridia bacterium
GGAGAGGGTGGTGGAGCTCTGACCGAGCTTTATATACGAAAGCCCTACCTCCTTCAAGGTCTCGAGCTTGCGGCGCAGTCTCGGAAGATTTGAGAAAAACTCGAGTGCTTCATCAACTGTCATTTCAAGGACTTCATATATATTTTTACCCTTATATCTTACCTCAAGCGTTTCCCTGTTGTATCTCTTTCCCTTGCAGACCTCACACGGAACATAGACATCGGCGAGAAAATGCATCTCAATCTTCACTATTCCGTCTCCGGCGCACGCCTCACAGCGGCCGCCCTTTACGTTAAAGCTGAATCTCCCCGGCTTGTAGCCGCGCATTTTTGCGTCGTTTGTAGTGGCAAAAACATTGCGTATATCGTTAAAAAGTCCGGTATACGTCGCAGGATTTGATCTTGGCGTCCTCCCTATCGGTGACTGATCGATATTTATTATTTTATCAAGATTTTCTGTGCCCAAAATGGATTTGTGCTTTCCGGCACGCGTGCGGGCCCTGTTCAAATCATGGGCAAGCTGTTTGTAAAGTATCTCGTTTACAAGAGAGCTTTTTCCGGAGCCGGAAACACCGGTTACACATGTCAGCACACCGAGCGGAAATTTAACATCAATCTTTTTGAGGTTATTCTCCTCAGCGCCCTTTACGGTAATAAATCCGGTCGGTTTCCTTCTCGCTTCCGGTACAGGTATTTTAATTTCACCTGACAGATATTTTCCTGTAACAGACTCAGGACTTTTCATTATTTCCTCAGCTGTCCCCTCGCCCACGATCCGGCCGCCGTTTATTCCTGCTCCCGGTCCGATATCAACTATATGATCTGCTGCAAACATTGTGTCTGTATCGTGCTCAACCACTATTACTGTGTTTCCCAAATCCCGGAGATGCTTAAGCGTTGCGATAAGGCGGTCGTTATCACGCTGGTGCAGGCCGATGCTTGGCTCATCTAAAATATACAGCACCCCGACGAGTCCTGAGCCTATCTGGGTTGCAAGCCTTATTCTCTGAGCCTCGCCGCCTGACAGCGTCCCGGATGATCTCGCGAGTGTCAGATAATCAAGTCCTACATTTATAAGAAACTGAAGTCTTGCCTTTATTTCTTTTACGATTTGACCCCCTATTATCATCTCGCGGTCGGTAAGCTTCAGATTGTTCATAAAATCCATAGCTTTTTCAACTGACAGGCATGTAAACTCATATATATTTATTCCGCCTACTGTTACCGCCAGCACCTGGTCATTAAGGCGCGCACCCTTACAGTGCGAGCACGTTATTTCACTAAGGTATTTTTCAATATCGCTTTTCGCATAGTCAAGTACGTTTGAATGGTACCTGCGCTCAAGATTATTTATTATTCCCTCAAATGTGTCCGTGTACGTTCCGCTTCCGTATGACCTGTTATATTGAATCTTTATTTTCTCGTCACCTGTGCCGTAGAGTATTATGTTCTTAATCTTATCCGGAAGATCCTTATACGGTGTGTCTATATCAAAGCCATAGTGTTCCGCAAGAGCTGTAAAGTACATATAAGCCATACTGTCAGTCTTGTTTGCATTGCTCCAGCCGGTCGCATAAATTGCACCGTCAACAAGGCTCTTATTTTCATCATCAATTACAAGCGAGGGATCAACTCGTGATATGCTTCCAAGACCTCCGCAGTGCGGACATGCACCGTATGGGTTATTGAATGAAAACATACGCGGGGCAAGCTCCTCCAGACTTATTCCGCAGCCGGCACACGCGAAGCTGCTGCTGAATGTCATGTCTTTACCGTCTATTATGTTTACGACTACAATATCCCCTGTAAGTTCAAGTGCCGTTTCAAGGGAATCAGTTATTCTTTTAACCGAGGAGGGCTTAACAGATATTCTGTCAACTACTATATCTATATTATGCTTGAAGGTTTTTTTCAGCTCTATATCCTCCTCAAGCCGCCTCACTTCCCCATCCACTCTGGCCCTGACAAATCCGTTCTTTTTCGCATCCTCCAGAACCTTTTTGTGCTCGCCCTTTTTGCCGCGCACAACAGGCGCCAAAATCTGTATTTTTGTGCCTTCTCCAAGTGCCATCACGTTATCGACCATATTGTCGATTGTCTGCTTCGTTATCACCTTCCCGCACTTCGGGCAGTGCGGTATTCCTATTCTCGCATACAAAAGGCGAAGATAATCGTAAATTTCGGTAACTGTTCCGACAGTAGACCTCGGGTTTTTAGATGTAGTCTTCTGATCTATGCTTATTGCCGGTGACAGGCCTTCTATACTTTCAACATCAGGCTTGTCCATCTGTCCTAAAAACATTCTCGCATACGATGAAAGCGATTCTACATACCTTCTCTGCCCCTCGGCATAGATAGTGTCAAACGCAAGCGATGATTTCCCTGAACCGGAAAGCCCCGTAAGCACAACGAATTTATCACGCGGTATATCAAGTGAAATATTTTTTAGATTATGCACTTTGGCTCCGCGTATTTTTATAAAACCTGACATTTGTCAATGCTCCCTCATTAAGAATAGTATATTGTTCCGCTGTTTTTTACTCTATCAAGCGCAGATTTTTTCTCGGTCAGCGCTTCCTGCAGATCCTCGATCATAGCACCCTCAAAAAGAGTTTTCACAAGTGAGCTTTCCGAATAAACAAGCTCACTTTGACGTATTAGGTCAAGTCTTGCTCCCTCTTCAAAATCACGGATGTCATAAATCTGGACTATGCGTCCGAGTCTACTCTCAAGCACTCTTTGTATCTCGTAAAACTTTTCCACAGGCACTTCTCTGTCGAAAAAACCAAATATGTTAACTACCCCGTTATCCTCCAATTTATAGAGGATAGGTGATAGAATCGAATTCTTCATAACTTCAATTATAATCTCATTCATAAGCAGACATATCCTTTCATGCTTAAAGCTTCTTTTGAAGCTCCCTTATCTCATCACGAAGCTTTGCCGCTAGCTCAAATTCCAGATTTTCCGCGGCGATGGACATACGCGCCGAGAGGTCTGCAATGGCTGCCATAATCTCCTTATCACTTGCTGATGTGGTTTTTTCATGTTCAACAGGAGTCGTTGCTTCTATGATGTCGCGTATATCTTTAACAATGGTGGTCGGTGTTATGTTGTGTGCACTGTTATAAGCCATCTGTATTTTTCGTCTTCGCAATGTTTCGTCTATCGCGCGGCGCATAGAATCGGTTATTCTGTCTGCATACATTATAACCATGCCTTCTGCGTTCCTTGCCGCCCTACCGATTGTCTGTATAAGTGAACGCTCTCCTCTTAAAAATCCTTCTTTATCCGCATCCAGTATTGCAACAAGCGAAACCTCAGGTATATCAAGTCCCTCTCTAAGCAGATTTATACCTACAAGGCAGTCAAATTCGCCAAGGCGCAGGTCGCGGATTATTTCCGTTCTCTCTATCGTCTTTATCTCTGAGTGCATATACCTTACTCTTATGCCGACATCCTTTAAATAATCCGTCAGATCCTCAGCCATTTTTTTCGTAAGAGTCGTGACAAGCACCCTCTGATTTTTTTCTGCACGTATTCTTATCTCTTCTATCAAGTCATCTATCTGACCTTTTATCGGCCGCACAAATACCTCGGGGTCAAGCAGTCCTGTAGGCCTTATAACCTGTTCAACTATTTGCTCCGAGTGCTCGTTTTCATATTCCGCAGGAGTTGCACTTGTGAACACGACCTGGTTTATTCTCTGTTCAAATTCACTGAAGTTAAGAGGCCTGTTATCATATGCCGATGGGAGTCTGAATCCGTACGCCACAAGCGTATCCTTTCTTGAACGGTCACCATTATACATAGCCCGAACCTGCGATACCGTCACGTGCGACTCATCTATTATCATGAGATAATCATCAGGAAAATAGTCAAGGAGGGTATAAGGAGCGCTGCCGGGAGCTCTGCCGCTTATTATGCGCGAGTAGTTCTCAATCCCCTGGCAAAAACCTATCTCGCTAAGCATTTCAAGGTCATATCTCGTTCTTTGCTCTATCCTCTGAGCTTCAATAAGCATACCCTTTTCCTTGAAATACTTAACTCTTTCCTCCATTTCAGCTTCTATTTCCTTAAGCGCGGATTCCATTTTTTCCCGTGTCGTAACGTAATGCGAGGCGGGGAAGATTATAACGTGGTTCCTCGTTGCTATAATCTCGCCGGTAACGGTGTCTATCTCGCTTATTTTCTCTATTTCATCGCCAAAAAATTCTACTCGTA
>CALXSX010000039.1 GCA_944391265.1 uncultured Clostridia bacterium
CTTTTCCCTCCTTGATATTTTTTTTTTTTTTTTACGCACGACAGCTCAAATGAAAATTACACACACCGCCGGGTGTTTCCTGTCACCCTCAAATAAAAACCCAATCCCGCAAAATGCCGGGAATGGGCGTAACAAAGTCATTTTCCGCTCCGTAAAAAGCGCGCAAAAGCCCCAAAAAGGGCATGAGCATTTTCTATGAAGCGTGACTGCCGCCCGGTTTCGTGAATCGGACATTCTCCGCGGAAAAACCAGACTCTTCGGTCTGCAACCTCCCGCATCATCGATTTTATTCAGTATTGTACACCAATACACACTTGTCACAATATTATCATTATACACGATATTCTGCGCAATTGCAAGCTTTTTATAAAAAAAACCTGTACAAAATTGAAGAAATTTCGTACAGGTTTTTAGTGATTATTGCCCCGATTTCTGGAACAGCTCTTTGCCCTCTGCCGCTGCCGCAAGACCCGCCTCATAGGACTTGTCAACTGCGGTAAGCTTGTCAAGCACAATTCCGCCGTCCGCTTTGTTAAACGTGACGCATACGATTACATTATTCGGTGTACCCACGCTGAAGTAGTAAAAATCATAATCTCCGGCGTCTGCTATGCCGGAGGTTTCGACTATCTTCTCAACCTGGGACAAAAACTCCTCCGGCAGGCTGTCAGAGGTTTCTATCGGAAGATTTACGGAAAGCATCTTAAGCCCAACATTCACCGATTCGGTAACAACCGCTCCAGAATTAACTTCCTTTATCTTTGACGAAAGCTCCGTATCAGCTACTTCCTCTGTCTCTATATTCGTCTGTTCGCCGGTAACGCTTTCCTCAATCTCAGGTGCAACCGTCGGGTCGGGAGCAGGCGTTGAAAGCTCCTCTGTGTCATTGCCTCCCGAGCATGCGCTCAGAGCAAGTGCAATCGTTGCCGCGAGTATTATAAACAATTTTTTCATATCTTCGTCTCTTCCTTTCCGCCTTTTCGGCATTGAATGTATTATAACACGAAAGCGTCTTAAAATCAACACTTATTTTATGAATATTATTGTTTAGATGTTAATTTTAATACATCGACTGTCTTTCCTATTATCACCACATGGTCGTCGGGGCGGAAAACATATGCGGAATGAGGAAGCGGGTCAAGCTCATCGCCATTTTTCACAGCGATTATATTAACGTGGTATTTGTTTCTTACGTTTATACCGGCTATGTTCTGACCTACCCACTTCGGCATCACTGGCACCTCAAAAATTGAGTATTCCTCTGAAAGCTGGATAAAATCAAAAATTTTGTTTGCGTTATATTTTATCGCCGTTTTCTCTGCAATTTCGCGTTCCGGGTATATTACATCATCTGCCCCGATTTTTTTCAGGAATATCGCCTGTCTGTCGCTTTTAGCCATGGAAACGACGTATTTTGCGCCCATTTCCTTTAAAAGCGACGTAATTTCAAGCGACGACTGAAAGTCCTTGTCCACCGCCACAAAGCATATGTCAAAATTATTCACGCCAAGCGAGCGGATAACGCCTTCGTTCTGACAGTCCCCGACATACGAATCCGTAAACACGTTGTTAAGCCTTTCGACAAGCTCCTCATTTTTGTCAACAACCATCACATCGTTTCCGAGCGCCTGCATCTTTTTCGCAAGGTGCTTTCCGAACCTGCCCACGCCTATTACCAAAATCGATTTCATAACAAAGCTCTCCTTTTAGCCGATTAGTATTTTTTCGTACGGTCTGTCGATTGGGATATTGTTCCTCTTTTCCGCGAGGACGAGCATCAGAGTCAGACCTCCGACTCTGCCGCCGAACATCAGTATCATCAGTATTATTTTTGAAAGCGGACCAAGCTCCGGCGTTATGCCGAGCGTCAGACCGACCGTGCCGATAGCTGACACTACCTCAAATAATACCTCCTCTGCACGGAACGGTTCCACCGCGCATATTATCATGACCGCGCTCAGCACCGCAGTCATGTATATAGTAAATATAGCACTTGCCTTTTTAACAATGTGTTCATCAAGCCGCCTTTTGAATATATTGATGCTCCGCGTATGCCTTGATGCGGAAATGGCGCCGAGTATGAGCACGATGAATGTCGTTGTCTTTATTCCGCCGGCTGTCGAGCCCGGGCTTCCGCCGACAAACATCAGAATCGTTATAAGGGTCCTTCCGCTTTCGGAAAGCTCGGTAAGGTCAACGGTGTTAAATCCCGCCGTTCGCGGCGTTACCGACTGGAAAAACGACACAAGCCATTTTTGACTAAGCGTAAGCCCTGAAAGAACGCCGTTTCTTTCAAACAGGAACAGCAGCACCGCACTGCCGAAAACAAGGATAGCCGTAGTAAAAAGCACTATCTTTGAATGAAGCTCAAATTTCTTAAAATTAAATCGCGTCTGCAGGCAGTCGTTCCAAACAAGAAAGCCGAGACCGCCTATAATTATCAGCAGCATAACCGTTATGTTTACAGTAGGGTCAAGCTGATAACGCACAAGCGAGGAAAACTCGCCGAACCTGCCCATAAGATCGAATCCGGCGTTACAAAATGACGACACGGAATGAAAAACGGCGTAATATAACGACCGTGCAAAACCAAACTCCGGCAGAAAACGCATCATCAGCACTGCCGCGCCTATGCCCTCGAAAATGAGAGTGCCGAAAAATATTCTCCGCACCATCTTAACAACGCCGGAAATTCTCATCGTTCCGGCTGACTCCATTAGCAGCTTGCGCTCGTGCAGGCTTATCCTGCGCTTGAGAAATATCGAAAACATCGCGATTACCGTCATAAACCCTATACCGCCAATCTGTATCATGGCGAGTATCACTATCTGACCGAACAGCGTCCAGTGCGAGTATGTGTCATATGTTACAAGCCCCGTGACGCACGTAGCGCTCGTAGCGGTAAAAAACGCGTTTATAAGCGTCGTCGTATTACCCTGTTTTGTCGATATGGGAAGCATGAGCAGCATTGCCCCCGTAAATATTATGCCGAAAAACCCGAGCGCTATTATCTGCAAATACCCGAGCTTTGGCAGCCTTATTTTTTTCATAGCCTGAAAATGCCCCTCTCTTTCAAAAGCGAACAGCTTTAATCTTTAGTGCTGTCCGGCTTCTGCGTTTCCCGTGAAGCGGCGCCTTCCGTCTGCGTATCAAGAAATTCATCTATATAGTCCGTGTAGTCCTCGTATTTTGCCTTTTTGTCGGAAAGCTGGTCGTAGGTAAAATCGTAGTACACGTGCTCTGTGCCATTTATTATTATGCCCTTTCTGTGATTAACCTTGCCGTTTCTCACAAAAGAAACGCTGTACCAGTTTTCACCTGCCCTGTTGTATTCGGGACTAACGCCTATGCCGCCTACATAGTCACGCATCAGTGACGCTCCGTTGTCCGTATCGCTTATCTTTTCATAGCTTATAATCATTCTGCCGCCGCCCTCAGCGTCCTTCAGGCTGAGTCTCGTATTCTGATTTGATAAATTATCAACCTCAAACTCGGACGGGTACGGACACCTGAACCCATAGACATTATCTATGTATATCTGACAGCCCTCATCTGACGCAGAATTCATACTTCCGCCCTCACTGTCATCAGGCTCCTCGCTTTTTGCAGCCGTGCTTGCGGTGGGCTCAACCGTCTCGCTGGGCTTGGGCGTGGGGCTAACTCCCGGCATAGCCTGGACACCGTCGGGCGCGTTTTTCATTATATAATTATGCGCATACAAACCGCCTGCTACAGACACTATAACCGCTATAATTATTGCCCATACAACTATGACGGCAACCCGTTTCTTCTGGTGCCTTCGCTGTGCCTCCTTCTGCATTTTTTTCTTTCTGTACCTGTCGTAGCTGTCAAGCTCCCTTTTCTTCGGCTGCGGTCTCTGCGCCGGCACAGGCTGACCGCACCTGTCGCAAAACCTCGCATTATCAGAAATCTTCTTTCCGCATTTCTTGCAATACATGACTTATCTGCACTCTTCCTTTCCGGGCAAAGAACCTCTTCTGAGCATCGCCCCGGCACAAACCGGCCTGTCCGCCTTCATCCTGACGGTCATCTCCGCATGGCGCGCAACGTCTATGCTCACACCGTTTTCATCGGTCATGTCGCCTATCGTCTGTGTAAAGGACGGCTGCATCGGCAATATAACCTCTATCTCCTCGCCTTTAAAAAATCTGTTCCTCTGTGATACTGTCATAAGCTGCGTTTTTTCGTCATACGACGTGACTATGCCTATAAGGTCATAGCTCCTTATATACGAGCTCGACGTGTACACCTGTGCCGAGCTGTCAGGCTTCCCGAAATAAAATCCCGTCGTGTACGGCCGGTGACTTACCTTGCAAAGCTCGTCAAGCTCCGTTCCGTCAAATACGTATTTTTCAGGATTGTCAAAGTACTTGTCTATTTCACGCCTGTACGCGCCGACAACAGTCGCAACGTAATAAGGCGTTTTTACCCTGCCCTCTATCTTAAAGCTTTTTATTCCTGTTTTCACAAGCTCCGGGATATGCGCAATCATGCACAAATCCTTTGAGTTGAATATAAAGCTGCCTCTCTCATTTTCAAAAATATCAAAATACTCGCCCGGCCTCGTCTGTTCAACAAGCGAGTAGTTCCAGCGGCACGGGTGCGCGCACGCGCCGAGGTTTGAGTCCCTGCCCGTCATGTAATTCGACAGAAGACACCTTCCCGAGTAAGATATGCACATTGCTCCGTGAACAAACGCCTCAATTTCAAGGCTGCCCGTCTTTTCGTTTATCTCGGCAATTTCGTCAAGGCTCAGCTCCCTTGCCGCGACAACCCTTGCCGCACCGAGGTTTTTCCAGTGCAGAAATGAGCGGTAGTTAATGTTGTTTGCCTGAGTGCTTATGTGAATCGGAAGCTCAGGCGCTTCGCTCTTTACTATGTCAAACGCGCCGGGATCGGACACGAGCACTCCGTCAAATCCGAGCGGACGTATCTCCCGTATATATTTTTCAAAATCCTCAATATCGCTGTTATGAGGAAGAATGTTTGCGGTGAGATACACCTTTCTTCCGCGTTTGTGCGCATAGTCAAGGCCTTCCTTTATTTCGTCGAGCGTAAAATTTTCCGCAGCAACGCGAAGCGAAAACGCTTCGCCGCCTATATACACAGCGTCCGCGCCGTACATTACCGCCGTTTTCAGCTTTTCAAGACTGCCGCCCGGGGCGAGCAGTTCGGGTTTAGTCATATTTTAACTTTCCTTTCGGGGTTATTATTTGAGCTTGACAGATACGGTCACTCCGTCTCCGACAGACAGGACGGACGTTACCATGTCATCTCTTTCAGATATTGCCTTTATAAATTTCCGAAGCCGCTTCACTATCGTTATCTTGCGCCTTATGACAAGCTCGTCAGTGCACGTCATGCCCTTGTACAGGACGTTGTCACAAATCATGACGCCGCTTTTTTTAAGCAGTCTCATGCAGTCATCTATCATGTACACGTAATGCGCTTTGGGCCCGTCAATAAATATCATGTCGTAATACCCGTCCCGGTCTATATATGATATATAATCGCGGGCATCGGCAAAAATTACTTCTATTTTTTCAGACAGCCCGGCACGGGCTACATTATCCCTCGCAAGCGACGCCATATCTCCGTCAAATTCAAGCGTTGTTATCCGCGCCTCAGGACATATTTCAGACATTAGTATGGCGGAATAGCCTATGGCCGTGCCTATTTCAAGGATATTGTGCGGCTGCTTTGCCGCCGTGAGCACCTCTAACAGCTTTGCCGTCTCCGGCTGCACTATAGGAACTTCATGTTCCGAGGCATACTGCTCAAGCTCAGCCAGTATACCGATGTTTTCCCTTATTTCGGACCGTATATACTCCGTCACATACGGCTGTACTATGGCGTCCTTTTCGTATTCGATCATCGCTTACTGCCCGCTTTCATTTTTGTATTTAAGATGTTCTTCATATGTTTTTGAAAACCTGTGTTTGCCGTCCGGACCGAGAACGAAGTAAAGGGCATCCGTGTCCTCAGGATAAAGCGCCGCCTTTATGCTTTCTTCACCGGGCGACGCGATAGGCCCTATCGGCAGACCGTCATACCGGTACGTGTTATAAGGTGAATCTATTTCCGTATCACTCGTTGAAAGAACAGGCTTTCTTTCCTTCAGTATATACTGAACGGTCGCGCACGACTGAAGTCTCATGTTAATGTTCAGCCTGTTGTGGAAAACGCCGGAAATCTTGCCGCGGTCCTCGTCAGACACCGCCTCGCGCTCAATTATGGAAGCGAGCGTCACCACCTCGTCAACCGTCATTCCTATTTCCTCAGCCCGGCTATAGTACTCCTCAGTAAAATGCTCGTCAAACGCTTTGAGCATGGCGTCTATTATCTCGTGCGCGGAGCTGCCCTTTTCAAACTCGTACGTTGCCGGGAAAAGATAACCCTCAAGCCGCACCTCGCGCTCCGGGAGCCCGTCAAGGAATCTGTAATCATAGTCATCGCCAAGCGCCGCGTAAAAATCCTCCTCGGAAACAAGCTCCGTAAGCCGCGCCGCTATATCCTTAACCTCAAAGCCCTCAGGTATTACAACGGTGACCGTGTCGCCGGAGTTTTTCACCAACGCTTCCAGTATCTGCGTGTAGCTCATGCCCTCCTGTATCTGCGCCCTGCCGGGACGAATCCTTTTGTCATAGTCCTCCGCCCTCGCCGTAAGCCGCAGAAGATACGGAAATTTTATTATCCCCATATCCTTAAGCTCCGCCGCCGCGTCCGCAACGCTCATGCCGTCTGTAATTATAACTTCACCGCCGCGGGATACGCCGCTGAAGTCTGCTGCCGCAAAACCGGCCGCAATAAGAAGCGCCGCCGCAACAAAACACGCGGCCACTATAAGCGCGAGCTTTACCGGAAAGCTCCTTTCCTCCTCATGTATGCTCATAAAACATCAAAGCCTTTCTCTTAAAGGTACATTTCACTTAAGCTCAAGCAAGTCCTTGCTTTTCCAGATGTAGTCCACGCCGGATATGAGCGTGAGCACCGTAGATATCCATACGACAGTATTTATCACGGCAAAATTCACACTGTCGCCGAGCACGGGAACTATGATAAGAAGAAGCGACAGGATTATCGCCGCCATCTGCGAAACCGTCTTTGCCTTACCCCACATGCTCGCCGCCATTATCTTGCCTGTCCCTGCGGCTACAAGCCTTATGCCTGCAACGGCAAATTCGCGAAACAGTATTATTATTATCACCCAGGGCGATATAATATCCATTTCCATGAACACAAGAAAAGCCGCCGTCGTAAGGAGCTTGTCCGCGAGCGGGTCCATAAACTTGCCGAACGTGGTGACAAGGCCCTGCTCCCTTGCTATCTTGCCGTCAAGCCAGTCGGTGACGGACGCTATTATAAATATGCAAAGCGCAGCTATATGCGCGCCGCGTGAGCTCATCAGCGCAAACGCCATGAAAAACGGAACGAGCACCGTCCGCAGCAGTGTAAGCTTATTCGGAGTATTCATCGGTATTTACCACCTTTCCCGTAAGATCATATTCGTCACAGTCAAGTATCTCTACATCGACGAACTCGCCTGACAAAACCTCGTCCTCCGCCGCAAAATACACCTTGCCGTCAACGTCTATGCTGTCAGCTTCGCTCCTGCCGTAATACAGGTACGAGCTCTCATCGTAGCCCTCGCACAGCACGGTCATAATTTTGCCGAGCTTGCTCTTATTTATTTCAAGGCTTATCCCCTTTTGTATCTCCATTAAATGCGCCGCACGCCGCTCTTTCGTTTCCCCGTCTATCTTGTCGGGAAAATCAGCCGCCGCCGTGCCCTCCTCCTCGGAGTATGCGAACACGCCCATACGGTCAAAGCGCGCCTCCCTGATAAACTCGCACAGCTCCTCGTGCTGCTGCTCGGTCTCTCCGGGAAATCCCGCAATAATGGACGTTCTAAGCGTTATATTAGGCACGTTTTTACGCAGCTTTGAAATCTTCTCGCGTATCTGAGCACCGTTTGTCCTGCGCGCCATGCGCCTTAAAATATCGTCGTTTATGTGCTGTATCGGGATATCGGCATAGGCGCACAGCTTCTCCTCCTCAGCCATTGCCGCTATGAGCTCATCAGTTATCGCTTCTATATAGAAGTAGTGAACTCGTATCCAGCGGAAGCCGTCTATGCGGCAGAGCTTCCTCAGAAGGTCTGCCAGCTTGTAGCCGCCGTAAATGTCAATGCCGTACCTTGTTGTGTCCTGAGCTATTACGATAAGCTCCTTTATGCCCTCGGCGGCAAGCTCCTCCGCCTCTTTGAGAATGTCCTCCTCGCGCCTGCTTCTGTATTTGCCGCGAATCATCGGTATAGCGCAGTAAGTGCAGTTGTTGCTGCAGCCCTCGGCTATCTTTATATAAGCGGACGCTCCGCCTGTCGTAATAAGGCGCGGCAACCCCTCCGGCGCATCGTCGTTCATATGCCCGTAAAGTGCGGGGCGGGAGCCGGACATTGCTTCGTCTATCACCTCGGCTATCTTTGCGTAGTCACCTACGCCCACCAGCGCGTCAACCTCCGGAAGCTCGCTTAAAACATCCTCGTTGTAGCGCTCGGAAAGACAGCCGGCAGCTATAAGAAGCCTGCATTTTCCCTTTTTATATTCAGCCATTTCAAGAATCGTGTCTATTGACTCCTGCTTTGCCGCCTCTATAAAGCCGCACGTGTTCACTATTATTATATCCGCTTCAGCCGGATCGCTGACGATTTTGTTGCCTTTCCCGGACAATATGCCGAGCATCGTTTCGGAATCCGTTCTGTTTTTTGCGCAGCCGAGCGAAACTATACCTATGTTAAAGCTCATCAGCTTTCAGCTCCTCCGTTATCCTTTTTATGTCAGAAAACTCATACCCCCTGTACAGGAAGTACCTTATTGCCTTATCAATGCTTTTTTTATCAAAATTGCCGCCAAGCTTTTTCTCTATAAGCCTGCGCAGCTCGTCATCATCGTCCTCAATTCCGGCAAGCGCCTGCTCTACGTCCGCATCGCCGAGGCCTCTGTGATAGAGCTCCGCGCGTATACGGCGTTTCCCGTACTTTTTCAGGTTTGAAAGGTCAGCAGCGAGCGCACGGCTGTAGCGGCTGTCATCTAAGAACCCGTACTCGGTGCAGAAGCTCAAAGCTTCCTCTATCCCGTCCTCCGGGTACCCGAAAAGCAAGAGCTTTCTCCGCAGCTCCTCAGTGCCGTAGCTCCTCGCGCCGAGCAGGCGGAGCGCCTTTTCTTTGGTTTCCTGCGCCGTTTTTGGAGTTTTTTCGTCTAACAAATCACATCATTTCCTTAATATCAAAATATCCGAACAGCTCACCGAAGTCTATACCGGCGACCTTTTTCCCCCTGTACTGCTCGCGCAGGTTGCGGTAGCCTGACATTATCTGATGCGAGCGTATGCCGTATTCAATCGAAAGATACGCTTCAAGAAACGCCGAAAGATGGTCGCAGCAGCGTATTATCTGACCGTCTATCGGGTCAAACGAATCATCGTTGTATTTCCCGTTTATCTCGTCGGACGTTACGGTGATGACCTCACCGCCATGTTTAATCTTTGACGAAAACTCATCCTTCGTGAAATATTTTACCTCATCGTGCCACCGCTCCGGGAGAAGGGGATACACGTATTTATCCATCTGTTCATCCTCAATGCCCTTTATTATATCATCAAGGCCCTTAACTCCGGATTTTACAGGCGAAACTATATCACGCGTCAGAACCTCCGGTATGTCGTGGAACAGGCCGCCGAAAAAGTCGTTTTCAAGCCTTTTTACGCACGCGCCGGCCTCAAGCGCCGTAAAGTACGAAAGTATCGCCACAACGAGCATATGCCCCATAACAAACGTGTTCGGAAGCCTTGACGCCTTAGACCACCTCTGCTGGTATCTGAGCTTGCCCAAAAGCGAAAGAAAATCCTTAAGGTTAGGGCTGCCCATAAAATACTTGTACCCGTCAAACGTGTCGCACGCCGCAAGACCTGCCGACATCTCACTTTTTACCTCTTCTATTCCGAACGTACCGCCGTTTAGCGGATATATAACCTGAAACTCAAAATATGTAGCCTGGTAGTGCGCCGCCTTCAAAATCTTTTTTTCAAGCGGGCAGTATTCGCTGTTTTCAAAATACTCCCTCATGCGCTCAAAAAATCCGCCTGATACAGGGCTTAAAACGTCACTGAGCTGCTCAAGCACCCAGGCGTTGAGCTGCTCGCCCTTTTTCTCAACAAGGTTATGATAAATAGGCGGCTTTATATCCGTAAGTACTATCCTGTGAAAAAACTCGAATATGCCGCCCTCGACAAGATTTCGCATATTGACTCCTACGCCCTCGCACTTTGCAAGTATGTAAGAATAAAACATCTTGTGCGCCTGCTTGTCAAGCTCCGTAAACCCCGTCCACGGACGTATGTGGTCGTTCCATCTGTGTATGGACGCCGCCTCGTATATGGTTGAAATAAGTCCCTTGTTAATCAAGCGTTTTCGCCTCCCTCAAAAGCTCACGACGGCAAAACGAGTCCGTTTCTGTGCACCGTCATAAACGACACTCTGAAATTTTCGTCCGTTTTTTCCATAGCCGATATGACCGTTTCCGGCTTGAGGTTGTATGCGTTCGAACACGCAAGCCGCATTCTGTAAACGCAGTATCCATCGCCCCTTTCAAGCTCCGAAAGCTCGTATATATACGGTCTTATGTCTGACTGCTTCTCCCCGCTTTTCGTTTTCTTCATAACGACAAGCGAGCTTCGGGAGAGCGCCTTTTCCGTATCGCACGGCGACGCGCCTTCTTCAAGCTCGACAGCTACCGTGTACACCGCCTCAGATAT
>CALXSX010000040.1 GCA_944391265.1 uncultured Clostridia bacterium
GTATATCATAAACTTAAAATCAGATGTGATTTTACTCGGCGGTATTCCCGTCATCTTTTTGAAAACTCTGTTGAACTGACGTATGGTATTAAACCCACAAAGCGAGGCTATGTCAGTTATTTTTTTCGCCTGTTTTTATAAGCTCTACTGCCTTTTCAATTCTGACAGTGTTTAAGTACTCAGTAAACGTAATTCCTGAAAGTGCAAAAAATACCCTTGAAAAATACGCTTCTGAATAACCCATATATTTTGCTGCCAGAGAAAAATTTATTTCTTGATAGTTTTTATCAATCTCGTTTAAAAGCCGCTGATATAGTATAAGGAGCTGGTTACTCCCGACTGTATTCTCTTCGTTTTTTTCATTTCTGAAAATGTCTATTATAAGCGAAAGAAATTCCGCTGACACCTTCTTTTCGTAAAACGGAGGAGTCAGTCTCAGTTCATTTTTAATTGAATCATAAAATTTGTCTATATTGTATTTCCCTGAAAGCAGCGGAGACAGAAGTTTTCTTTTCATGGGGATGTTGGCGGCAAGCCTGTTGTCAAAAATGATAATTGTGCATATACCGCCTACAGCGCTGTTTATGTAATGGATGTCGCCGCCGCTGCATAAAAAGCAGCTGCCTTCCTCGGCCTGATAAATTTTTCCATTGATTCCTATTGACGCCTGGCCGCAGTTTATAAATATAAGCTCTGATTCATTATGCCAGTGAGCAAGATTCTGAAGGGAGTCATATTTTCCAGCCCATACAGGTATGTTGTTGTCATAACTCCTTTTTTCGTATTTGGCAAGCATGTGTTTCACCGCCCTGCTTAGTTTTCTGTAATTATATCACAGATGACAACAAATGTCCATAAGCTGACAACATAATTCTTTAATTATTCTTCAATTTTAAGTAAAATATTTTTATACAATACAAACAGGGAGGAGAACACATGTCAAAATACAGTATAGGTGTCGATTTCGGAAGCTTATCGGGCAGAGCTGTTATAGTCGATCTTGATACGGGAGAAGAAAAAGCTGTCAGTGTATATGAATATCCGCACGCAGTTATGGACAGGTTTCTTCCGTGCGGCAGGAAGCTCGGCGTTGATTACGCCCTGCAGCACCCGGCTGATTATCTTGAGGTATTCAGTCACACTATTCCGGATGTTATGAAGAAGGCAGATGTCTCGGCAGATGATGTTGTCGGAGTGGGAATTGACTTTACTGCCTGCACCATACTTCCGGTAAAATCTGACGGAACACCACTTTGCTTTATAGACAAGTACAAAAGTGAGCCTCATGCGTATGTCAAGCTTTGGAAGCATCATGCCGCTCAGGCTCAGGCAAACGAAGTTAACAGCGTTGCCGATAAAATGGGAGAGAAGTGGATAAAAAGATACGGCGGAAAGATATCCAGTGAATGGATGTTCCCAAAAGTTCTGCAAATACTTGAGGAAAACAAGGAAATTTACGATGAAACTGACAGATTCCTCGAAGCTGCTGACTGGGTTGTATGGCAGCTTACCGGCACGGAGTCTCATAATTCCTGCACAGCAGGGTACAAGGCCATGTGGCATAAAAGGGATGGGTATCCGTCAAAGGCGTATTTTAAGGCTCTGAACCCTGCAATGGAAAACATAATCGGCACGAAAATATCTGACGACATTGTTCCTATAGGCTCTAAGGCAGGAGAGATAACAGAGTCTGCATCAAAGCTTACAGGCCTTAACGTCGGTACTGCCGTAGCGGTAGCGAATGTTGATGCTCATGTAGCTGTCCCCGCCGTAGGCATAACGGAAAGCGGCAAAATGCTTATGATAATGGGAACATCTACCTGTCATATTTTGATGGGTGATGAAGAAAAGACTGTTCCCGGGATGTGCGGGGTTGTTGAGGACGGTGTCCTGCCGGGATTTTTCGGTTACGAGGCAGGTCAGTCATGCGTCGGAGATCATTTTGACTGGTTTGTTAAAAACTGCGTTCCGGCAGAATACAAAAAGCAGGCAGAAGATGAAGGTATAAGCATACATAAATTTCTGAGGGAAAAGGCAAAGAAACTTAATCCCGGTGAGAGTGGACTCGTTGCTCTCGACTGGTGGAACGGAAACAGGAGCGTTCTCGTTGATGTTGACCTTACAGGAGTAATGCTCGGTCTGACACTTGCGACAAAGCCCGAAGAGATTTACAGAGCGCTTATAGGGGCAACGGCATACGGTACTAAGATGATAATTGAGACATTTGAGGAAAACGGTGTCCCTGTAAATGAGCTTTATGCTGCCGGAGGAATAGCTGAAAAAGACGAGATGATGATGCAGATATATGCCGATGTCACGGGCAAAAGCATCAAAATTTCCGCTTCAGCGCAGACTCCAGCTCTCGGAAGTGCAGTATTCGGCGCCGCAGCAGGCGGTTATTTTGCGTCAGCAGCTGAGGCCGCTTCAGTTCTCGGAAAGGTAAAGGATAAGGTGTATGTGCCGGTACCGGAGCATACGGAGATTTATGAAAAGCTTTATGCTGAATACAAGCTCCTGCACGATTACTTTGGCAGAGGCGAAAATGACGTTATGAAAAGGCTTAAAAAGATAAAGAAGGAGGCTCAAAGCCATGCTTGAAAAGCTTAAACAGGAAGTGTACAAGGCTAATATGCTGCTTCCTGAGTACAAGCTGATAACTTTTACATGGGGTAATGTTTCAGCAATCGACAGGGAAAGCGGGTTTGTTGTAATTAAGCCGTCAGGAGTCAGCTATGACGAGCTTAAGCCGGAGAATATGACGGTAGTAGACCTTGACGGCAACGTAGTTGACGGGAAGTACAGACCGTCAATCGATACTCCTACGCACGTTGAGCTTTACAAGGCGTTTCCTGAGGTTGGCGGAATAGTACACACTCATTCAAGATTTGCCACGTCGTTTGCTCAGGCGCTTATGCCTGTGCCGGCATACGGAACAACTCACGCGGATTATTTTTTCGGTGATGTTCCCTGCACAAGGCTATTGAAGGAGGACGAGGTAAAAACCGATTACGAAAAGAATACGGGCAAAGCAATAATAGAAACTTTCAGTTACAGAGATGAAATGGCAGTACCGGCTGTTGTCGTAGCAAATCACGGACCGTTTGCCTGGGGGAAGAATGCTAAGGATGCGGTAATGAATGCCGCAGTTTTGGAAGAGGTTTCGTACATGGCTTTGAATACAAAGCTGTTAAACAAGCAGGCATGTGCAATAAATCAGTATATTTTGGATAAACACTATTACAGAAAACACGGAAAGGATGCTTATTATGGACAAAAATAAAGAGGTTTGGTTTGTGACGGGAAGTCAGCATTTGTACGGTGATGATGCTCTTAGGGAGGTTGCCGCACATTCAAAGGAGATTGTTGCGTACCTTGACGAGCATGCGGTGTGCAGAATAGTCTGGAAGGAAACCGTTACAACATCTGAGGGCATAGCGGCTGTTATGAGAGATGCCAACGCATGCAGAAACTGTATCGGAATTATCACGTGGATGCATACGTTTTCACCGTCTAAGATGTGGATAAACGGGCTTTCAATACTGAACAAGCCCGTGCTTCATCTTCACACGCAGTACAACGAAAAACTGCCGTATGAAAGCATTGACATGGACTTTATGAACCTGAACCAATCAGCACGCGGCGACAGAGAGCATGGATTTATATATGCGTGCATGAGAAAGAGGAGAAAGGTAGTAGTAGGCTACTGGAAAGACAGTGAAACGATTGATTCAATCAACGTGTGGATAAGGGCGGCTATAGGCTTTGACATTTCAAGGAGTCTTAAGGTTTGTCGTTTCGGAGATAACATGAGAAGCGTTGCCGTTACTGACGGAAACAAGGTAAGCGCTCAGATAAAATTCGGCTGGACGGTGGATTATTACGGGATAGGCGACCTTGTGGAAGAGATAAATGCTGTTTCAGACGAACAGGTTGAGAAGCTGTTTGACGAGTATAAGGAAAAATATGAGATTGTAACTGACAATATAGATTCAATAAAAGAACAGGCAAAGTATGAGATTGCGCTTGAGAAGTTCTTAAACGACAGAGACGCTGAGTCGTTCACAACGAACTTTGAGGACCTTCACGGATTAAGGCAGCTTCCCGGTCTCGCCGCTCAGAGGCTTATGGGCAAGGGATATGGATTCGGAGCGGAAGGTGACTGGAAGACAGCTGCTATGACAAGGATAATGAAGGCTATGTCTGACAATAAGTCAACGGCATTTATGGAGGATTATACATATAACCTTGAAAAGGGAAATGAAATGATTCTCGGCGCGCATATGCTTGAGGTTTGCCCGACCGTTGCTGAAGGAAGCATAAGAATCGATGTTCAGCCGCTCGGAATAGGAGGTAAAGAGCCTCCTGCAAGAATGTTGTTTGATGCAAAAAGCGGAAGCGCTGTAGCGGTTTCGCTAATCGACCTCGGCGACAGGTTCAGGATAATTGCGGCTGAGGTGGAATCTATGAAAGCTCTGCAAAAAATGCCTAATCTCCCGGTAGCAGGCGTTATGTGGGAGCCTATGCCAGATTTCAAAAGCGGCGTAAAAGCACGGCTTCTTGCCGGAGGCGCCCATCATACCGTGCTGAGCTATGAGCTTACTACAGAGCATATAGCAGACTTTGCGAGAATGGCTGATATAGAGTGTGTTATCATAGACAAAAACACCGATATAAGCAAGTTTGAAAATGAGCTTATGATAGGCGATATTGTATGGAGCAGAAGATGATGAAAAAATCAAAACGAGGCTGTAAGTGAATTTACAGCCTCGTTATTTTTTGCTTGCTTACGAGAAATAACAGCCTTTAAGCGTGGGTTTTTTTCAGCAGAAACTCTTAGTCAAATTTCATGTTATAAGATAATCGTTTTGAAATGTCTATTGCTTATAGAAAATATGATTCTATACTTGACAGGCATAGAATGTCATGATACAATTACATTAAAATCCTAATGGGGAGGGCATAGCGAATATGGAAATATGGGTTCTGAAATACTTTCTTGCGATAGCAAGAGAGGAAAATATATCAGCAGCGGCAGAAAGTCTGCACGTGACACAGCCTACATTGTCAAGGCAGCTGAAGGATCTTGAAGATGAGCTCGGAAAGGTGTTGTTTATAAGAGGAAACAGACGAATATCCCTTACCGACGAAGGAATGATACTGCGTAAAAGGGCTGAGGAGATAATAAGCCTTGTTGAAAAAACAGAAACGGAAATAATAGATTCAGATGATAATGTCATCGGAGATGTGTATATCGGCGGCGGAGAGACTGAGGGAATGAGGACAATTGCTAAGGCGGCAAAGCACCTTTCTGATGAAGGGTATAACATATGCTATCATATAATAAGCGGAAACGCTACAGAGATTTCGGAGAAAATAGATAAAGGACTTCTTGATTTCGGTGTGTTTATAGAGGCGGACAATCTCCAGAAGTACGAGTCAATACGCCTGCCGCACAGAGATGTATGGGGAGTTTTGATGAGGAAGGATTCAGAACTTGCGAAAAAGGATAAAATATTTTCCTCAGATTTGTGGGATTTGCCTCTGATTGTTTCGCGGCAGGTCTCAGAGGGCAACAACCTCGGCTGGATGAAGGGCGGAAGAGAGCATCTGCGCATTGCGGCGACATATAATCTCTTATACAATGCCACGCTCATGGTGGCAGAGGGAGTCGGCTATGCCATTTGCCTTGAAAATCTTGCCCGTACAGATGACAACAGTCCGCTTTGCTTTAAGCCGTTGGTACCCGTCAGTACGGCAAATCTTGATATGGCATGGAAGCGTTATCAGGTGATGTCAAAGCCTGCCGAGCTGTTTCTTAACAAGGTAAGGGAGCTTATATCAACATAAAACCGAGCTTTTTTATGATAACATAAATGAAGCTGTGTGCTTATCGCCGCAGAAAGGATATGTATATAAACGCCGTATTTTGTCAGGTTCTAATTTTCAGTATTGCCGACTAAGTCAGTATATTCGTTTTGGGCATAGTTAAATATAAATTATAGGTATTGGACATTTTTCACATTGGAGGGTATAATAAAATTATGACCACAGCAAAGATGTCCCCTGCCTCTATAGGCGGCAGGTGCCATTTAAGCAGGAGTTTTAATCTCCGCAAGCAAATAGGAGCGTTGCTCAGATTAAAAAAAAACAGGAGAGAGGTTATGAAAAAAGGGAGTAAGATTTTAATTGTCTTATTTACAGCCGTG
>CALXSX010000041.1 GCA_944391265.1 uncultured Clostridia bacterium
AACGGTTTTGAGATACATGATATTCTGGAGTATAAATTTCTCGCGGCGGATTACGAGGTAGAGCTTGAGATAGAAAAGCCGGACGGAAAAACGGGAAAAAAACGCATTGAATGCGCGTATGAGGACCTTGGCATTGTTTTTAAGGAGGAGCTTCTGAGTAAGCCCGAAAGCTGCCGAAATAAATGCATATTTTGTTTTATAGACCAGCTCCCGCCAAACATGAGAGAAACTGTATATTTTAAAGATGATGATACGCGGCTTTCGTTTTTGCAGGGCAATTACGTCACGCTGACGAATATGACCGATGAGGATATAGACAGGCTTATAGCACTGCGGGTGTCGCCGATAAACATTTCTGTTCATACTACAAACCCGGAGCTCACGAAGTTTATGTTTGGAAACAGGTTCGCCGGCGGCATTTTGGATACCATGAGGAAGCTTGCTGAAAACAAGATTTTTATGAACTGCCAGATTGTGCTTTGCCCGGGGATAAATGACGGCTTAGAACTTGAGAGAACGATTTCGGACATGTCATCTCTTTATCCGTATGTGGAAAGCGTTTCAGCAGTTCCGGTGGGAGTTACGGCTTATCGGGAAGGCCTTTACAGGCTTGACACTTATGATGAGAGCGGAAGCAGAGCCGTTATTGAGCAGGTCGAAGCACTCCAGAGAAAATTTCTTGACACGCTTGGCACAAGGCTCGTTTATCTTGCTGATGAATTTTATATAAATGCCGGTATGGAGATACCGGACAGCGAAACATACGAGGGATTCCCTCAGATTGAAAACGGTGTCGGATTGATTGCGAGCATGAGAGAGGAAGTGCTTAATGCAATTCCTATGATACCGGACGATATAGAAAAGCGTACCGTTTCAATAGCGACCGGAGAGATAGCGTATGATTTCATACGCGGAATTTGCGCGATGATAGAAGAAAAAAACAAAAATATAAAAATAAATGTTTATGCCGTTAAAAATAAATTTTTCGGCGGAGCAGTCTCTGTCACGGGACTTGTATGCGGCTGCGACCTGATTGAAACACTCATTTCCGAAAATGTTCACGGTGATGTGCTTATATCGTCAAGTATGCTGAGGTACGAAGACGATGTTTTCCTTGATGATATGACGGTCTGTGAGGTGGAGGAGAAGGCAGGAGTAAGGCTTATCCCGACCGATAATGACGGATATGTTTTCGTAGAACACGTAATAGGAAAAGAGCTTGAATTTTGATTTTTAACAGAGAGGAATATTATGAAACCTGTAGTAGCTATTGTCGGTCGCCCGAATGTGGGGAAGTCGACCCTTTTTAATAAAATAGCCGGCAGCAGAATAAGTATAGTAGAGGATACCCCCGGAGTTACGAGGGACAGGATATACTCTGATGCGTCGTGGCTTGATAAGCATTTTACAATGATTGACACAGGCGGAATAGAGCCCGCGAGCAAGGATGAGATTCTTGTTCAGATGCGCCGTCAGGCACAGCTTGCGATAGACATGGCTGATGTTGTGGTGCTTATGACAAATGTAAAAGACGGTGTTACGGCAAACGACAGGGACGTTGCCGCAATGCTTCTTAAGGCGAAGAAAAAAATTGTGCTTGCAGTTAATAAGGTTGATGCTCCCGGCGATCCGCCGATGGAGTTTTATGAGTTTTATAACCTTGGTCTCGGAGACCCGATAGCAATATCTTCAACTCACGGCATGGGTATTGGAGATCTTCTTGATGAGGTATGCGCGAAGTTCCCTGAAAATGCAGACACCTCCCAGGACGATGACGAGATAAAGGTTGCGGTTATAGGCAGACCGAACGCCGGAAAGTCCTCGCTTATAAACAAAATACTCGGTGAGGATAGGGTTATAGTAAGCAATATTGCCGGAACGACGAGAGACGCTATCGATTAGCATTACGAAAAAAACGGCGATAAATTTTTATTTATAGACACCGCCGGAATGAGAAAAAGGAAAAAGATAGATGAGATAATAGAAAGATACAGCGTTGTTCGTTCGCTTGCCGCTATCGAGAGAAGCGATGTTTGCGTTATTATGATAGACGCGTGCGAGGGCATAGCTGAGCAGGATACAAAAATAGCAGGGTATGCTCATGAGCAGGGTAAGGCTTGCATTTTTGCCGTGAATAAGTGGGACGCGGTTGAAAAGGATACCAAGACGATGAACGAATTCAAAATGCGCGTGCGTGAGGAATTTGCTTTCATGTCATACGCGTCCATTGTTTTCATATCTGCGAAGACGGGCAGCAGGGTTGACAGTCTGCTTTCTGAAATAAAAAATGTTTACGCTCAGTACAACAAAAGAATAACTACAGGTATGCTCAATGATGTTTTAAATGAAGCGGTCGCAAAGCAGCAACCGCCGTCAGATAAGGGCAGGAGGCTTAAGCTTTATTACGGAACACAGGCAGGTGTGTGCCCTCCGTCGTTTGTTCTGTTTACAAATTCGAGAGAGCTGTTCCGCTATTCATACCTCAGGTTTATTGAAAATCAAATACGCGATGCGTTCGGATTTGAGGGAACGCCGATAAAATTTATTCTTCGTGAAAAAAATGACAGAGACAACTGATACATATTTTTATGTGTCGCCGTGGAAAGGAGAATTGTTTTGATTATAGCTGTTATTCTGGCAGTTTGTATCATACCGTATCTGATAGGAAGCATAAATTCTTCCATACTCATTTCAAAGGCAGTAAATGGGAAGGATATAAGAAGCTCCGGCTCCGGAAATGCCGGTACAACGAATATGCTCAGAGTCTACGGAAAAAAGCTTGCCGCCGTAACGCTTGTGATAGATGTGCTCAAAGGTGTTGCAGCTGTTTTGCTCGGGATGTTCTTGCAGTGGCTGGCGGGGAGGTATTTCGCTCCTGATGGAGCAGTTGCCGCCGTTTCGCCGTATTTTAAGTATATAGGTGCGATTTTTGTTGTTGTCGGTCATGATGCTCCTGTGTTTTTCGGATTTAAGGGCGGAAAAGGAGTTGCAACAAGCCTTGGGTGCGCGCTCATGCTGAATTGGCAGGTGGGACTTATAGTTGCTGCTGCTGCGCTGCTCGTTATGGCTGTGACAAGGTATGTGTCGCTTGGGTCCGTGCTGTCGGCTGTGTTTTATCTCGCCGTTGATACAGCGTATATGGCGGTTGTATCAGGTTTTGATGTTTACCGACTAATATTTGATATATTGTTCGGCGCTATACTCGTGTACAAGCACAAAGAAAATATTAAACGACTGCTCAGCGGCACTGAAAACAAGCTGGGACATAAAAAAGAAAAGGAATGATCTTATGAAAATAGCTGTGATCGGATCCGGCAGTTGGGGCACTGCGATGGCGATTCTGCTTGCAAAGAAAAATTATGAGATATGGCTTTGGTCATGGCAGCAGGATGAGACGGACAGGCTTAACGCAGACAGGGAAAACAAGGAGTTTTTGCCGGGTTGTCCTCTGCCTGACAACATAGTTTGCAGCCATGATATGAAAGAATGTGTAAAAAGCGCTGACCTCGTTATAACGGCAGTGCCGAGCATAGCGACAAGGACGACGGCTAAGCAGCTTGCCGGCTGCATAGAAAAAGGTCAGAAGCTGCTTAATATATCGAAAGGTCTTGAGCAGGGGAGCCTAAAAAGGCTTTCTCAGGTATATGCTGACGAGGTGCCTCAGGCGTCGATTTCCGTTATGAGCGGACCGTCCCACGCAGAGGAGGTAAGCAGAGGACTGCCCACTACAAACGTGGTCGCTTCAGCAGAGCCTGAGACAGCGCACTGGATACAGGAAACGATAATGAGCGATGTTTTCAGAATATATACGTCAAGCGATGTTATAGGAGTGGAGCTTGGCGGAGCGCTGAAGAACATTATAGCCCTTTGCGCAGGAATATCCGACGGACTCGGGTATGGAGATAACACAAAGGCGGCGCTTATGACAAGGGGGCTTGCGGAGATAAAACGTCTTGGCATTAAAATGGGAGCGAAACCTGAAACATTTGCCGGGCTTTCCGGTGTAGGCGATTTGATTGTGACGTGTACCAGTATGCATTCGAGAAACAGGCGCGCCGGAATACTTCTTGGAAAGGGATACAGCCTTGATGAAACCCTGAAATCGGTACATATGGTTGTCGAGGGCGTAAATACGGCTTCGGCGGCATATGAGCTTTCTAAAAAGTATGGCGTAACAAT
>CALXSX010000042.1 GCA_944391265.1 uncultured Clostridia bacterium
TTGACCTTCTTGTTATACTGCCATGCACGGGGAATACACTTGCAAAGCTTGCAAACGGAATTACAGACTCGTCGGTGACAATGGCGGCAAAAGCACATCTCAGGAACAAACGGCCTGTGCTTATAGGTGTGTCAACAAACGACGGTCTCGGTACCGCCGCACGCAACATAGGAACGCTTTTAAATGCGAAAAACATTTTCTTCATTCCATTTGAGCAGGATGACAGCGAAAAAAAGCCATGTTCGCTCGTGGCGACATTTGAGCTTGCCGTACAGGCCGCTGAAAGCGCTCTTGAAGGAATACAATTACAGCCCTTGCTTAACGTATAGCCCACGCGGCCTCTATACGATATTACAAGAGCTGCGAAATAAATGCAGGGCTGCGGAAAAATCAAAATGATTTTTCCGCAGCCCTGCTAAGATTTAAAACACGGCGCAAGTCAATTAACTGCGCGCGTCATATAATATCTCTCATTGCTTAAATGCAGTCCATATCTCGTCATATATAGACACTGCGTCCGACGGTATATTTTCAATAAACTCGGCGCCCTCAAGCTTTTCGTCAGGTATATACAACACCTGGTTGGTCTTAAACTCGTCAGCTAAATATTCCTCAGCAGCCTTGTTCGGGCACAGATACATTATCTGTTCGGAAATCTTAGCTCCAACATGAGCCTCTGTTATATAATTAAGAAACTTGTACGCATTATCCTCATTTTTTACACATTTCGGCATAAACCAGCAATCAATGCCAAATCCAAGCCCCTCTTCAGGATAAACAACCTTCAGTTCCGGCCTTGCCTGTGTTGCAAGCAATACCTGTGGCGTAAACATATATGCGAGATCAGCTTCACCGCTTATGATCGACTCATGGGGATTGTTGTAATCAAGGTGATGAATATTCGGCTTAAGCTTCATAAGTTTTTCCTTAGCCTGTTCAAGCACTTCCGGATCGGTGGTATTCATGGAAGCACCCATTGATTTTAACGTCATCCCGATAATATTTCTTGCGTCGTCAAGTGTCACAAGCTTGCCGGCAAGTTTTTCATTCCACAAATCGTTATAACCCTTTATATCCACATCTATCTTAGACGGATCATAAACTATCAAAGGTGTCCCTGCCGAATACGGAACTGTGTACTTTGACTCCGGGTCATAAAATTTGTTCAGGTACTTTTCGTTTATGTTTTCAAAATTTGGAATCTTGCTGAAATCAAGCTCCTTTAAAAGTCCTTGTTCACGCGCCATGTCAATAATATAATCCGACCCGATAACAAGATCATACTCAAGATTATCCGATGCGCTTATTTTAGTTAGCATTTCCTCGTTGGTATCAAAGTTAGAAAAATTCACCTGTATACCTGTGCTATCCTGAAAATCATTCAACACATCTTCGGGAATGTAACCATCCCACGTTAAAATATTGAGCTCTGAAACCTGTTTAAGGTCTTTTTCTCCGCATGAAGCAAGAGCCGCCACAGACAAAGCTGCGCAAAGTGCGATAATAATTTTTTTCATTGCTTGATTCTCCTTTTGTAATTATATTTTTATTCCTGATCATCTCCGGATTTAAAACGTCTGTATGCTCTGCCACTCGCCTTAATCTCAACGGACGGGTTCTTCGAAGCAATAGCTTTAAGTATCTTAATTACTTTTTGCGAATCAAAATTCGTAATATTCATAAACACACTGTCATTTGTGACAGTATTTACGTAGAAAATATCAGATTTCTCAAGTATGCGCTGATTCGAGTTAAATTTAGTTTTTTCATAAAGGGCCACAGCCTGCAGAAATGCTTCGTCATTTGTATTCCTTTTAATGAACATTTTCGTACCGATAAACACTTGCGTTATATCTGCCACAGGCACGCGCAGCCTGACATTTTTTGCCGGTATCAGCTCACCGAAAAATTTAACCGAATACAGCGTCTGGTACGGAAAAAAGCAGTTGTCCCAGCACCGCAAAACGAGGCTTTCACCATCGGTCATTATCCACGTTGAATACAGCTCATTAAGCGTTACAAGCACATAGCTTCCGCCTAATATTACAGCGATGAGATAGCCCGCCACATACCAATAATTTGACATAAGTACATTGTAGACCATTAGAAGCAGGGCGATAAAGCAAAGTACTATAACCACCCACATAGAAACTGAGCCTCTGAGTCTTTTTTTCTTACTTACAGCAGCCTTTATATTCATAAAGAATCTCCTTTTTCGTATCGTTGCGAAATATAGCGAAATGGCCAATATGCTCAGTACACACGTTTTGCCCCTGCGTATTCCCTCACATAATACGGATCATTCAGGCTTGATATTTTTACGTAATCACCTGTATGCGGTGCATGCACCATCATATTATTGCCTATGTACACACCAACATGGTGAATCACGCCGTTGTTTTGAAAATAAACCAAATCGCCCGGCATCAGGTCACTTCTGTCAACAAACACCCCGCTCGAAGCAAACTGCTCGGCAGATGTGCGTGCAACATTTTTTATACCGAGTGAATTGCACACGTATTTCACAAGCCCTGAGCAATCGAAGCCGGACGGAGATGTCCCGCCCCAAAGATACGGAACTCCCTGATATGAAAGAGCAAGAGCCGCTATAGCGCTGCCTTTGTCTGACGGCGCGGCATTCTGGCTCACTGAAATAAACGCTCCGGTTGTGCACGTCTTCTCCGGTATCAGCGCAGCAAGCGCTATATATTTCTTTATCGCCGGTACTTTTCTCTGTGTTATCTTGGTCTTATACACAGTAACGGTTTCCGTTATCTCCTTGGTCTGTGGAATCTGCTGCGCCGGCTCATTCTCAGCCGAATCTGACGCTGTATCTGTTTCACTGGATGTTTCCGCTCCGTCTTCCTGCAAAGCGGCGCCCGCTCCGCCGCCGCTGCCCGGCTGAGCCGTATCATTTTCAGCCGGATCGAGATCACCCTCCAT
>CALXSX010000043.1 GCA_944391265.1 uncultured Clostridia bacterium
GAAGTAGTAAATGAAGAAAACGAGCAGCTTCCTGGGAAAACGCGATACCTTGCTGTTTTGGCGGCGCTTATCGGCTGCCAGGGACTGGATGCATACAGGGAGCAGCTTGCCGAAGCGCTTGACAGCGGAGTTTCGCCTATTGCCGTAAAAGAGGTTGTGTACCAGGCTTGCGACTACGTCGGTTATGGCAAGATGCTGCCTTTTTTGACAACTACGAATGAAATTTTTTTACAGCGTGGGATAGATCTCCCTCTTGAAGGGCAAACAACGACAACGCTTGACGACAGGCTGGAAAAGGGAGCTGATATACAAGCTGAGATTTTCGGCCCGCAGATGAAGGAGGCATGGAAAAGCGGGCATATCAACAGATGGCTTGCTTCAAACTGTTTCGGTGATTATTATACGAGAACGGGGATAAGCCTTAAAGACCGTGAGATGATTACATTCTGTTTCCTTATGGCTCAGGGCGGCTGTGAGCCGCAGCTTACTGCACACGCAAAAGGAAATATGAATATAGGAAACAGCGAAGACTTTTTAATCCGTGTCGTTTCCCAGTGTCTGCCGTATATAGGCTATCCGCGCAGTTTAAATGCAATAGCCTGCATAACCAAGGCTGCGCAGTCTTAATAACTTTTTAACTGCGGGATTTACAGCGCACTAACGGATTTAAGGAGCGGGCCTTTCCACGGTTTATGGAAACCCGATGGAAAAGCCCGCCCCTTATTATCTGATTATATTTACTTTATGCTGTGTTAAACATATTCGGCTTGTTTATATAACGCCGCTTAATCAATATATTCTTCAGGATCGACAAATTCGCCGTTTAGTATAATTTCAAAGTGAAGGTGCGGCTCCGTTGTGTTTTCGCCGAGTGCGTACGTGCCCACATGAGCAATGAAATCACCCTTTTTAAGCTCAGTTCCGGGCTTTAAATTGCTTATGTCATCAAGATTTGAATATTTTGTCATAAATCCGTTGTGGTGGTCAACTACAACAGTTTTGCCAAGCACGTCCTCGTAGACGTCTGTAATGGTGCCGTCATATGCCGCAGTAACGTCGCTGTCTGCCGGCGCGAGTATATCTATTCCGTTGTGCGTTCTGAAATCTCCCATTACGCTGTCATAATAAAGCGTGCTGCCTGAAAAGCCGCAGCATATTTCACCTTCCGCCGGCATGGCAAACTGTGGGCTTTCGGCAACCGATACCGATTCGACCACCGGCCCGTCATAAAAATCGAGATTTTCTCCGCTTTCGATTACGTCGGTTTCTTCCGCCGCAGCGTCAGCCGGTTCTGTTTTCTCCGGCTCCGGAGATGGCGTTACCTCAGGCTCTTCGGTTTCAGTTTCCACAGCTGTTTCTTCTGCGTCCGTAACGGATTTTGCTACTTCCTCTGCCGTCTCGGGCAGCGGCGGCAGAGTAGGCATTATGGAATGTTCTGTATATGACGGTTGTGTCGGAGCCGGCACGGCTGTGTTTGCCGTATCGGTGTTTTTTCTTGTGTTGACAAATCCCACTATGCCGATAGCTGCTACACAGCAACAGAGCGCTATGTAGAAGCCGCCGTTTGAGTTCTTCTTGTTTTTGTTATCGGTCAAAAAAATCAATCCTTTCGCATTCATGGTCTTGCTTTATGCATTACATATGTTTACCGCGCTGCCGCGAAATATACATGATTATACTTTTTTTCAAAAAATTTTTTTAAATAATTTATAAATTTTTTTCTTTTGCTATTCCCAAACGGGGATTTTTATAGTATAATACTTATAGAAACAGAATATCGGCAGATGTTCACACAAGTTTCTTTCATATGCGACAAATTTATAAAGGCACAGGTATATTGATATGAAAATTGAATTGGTTGAAAATCAGAAGGTGAAGGTCACTTTGTCGGATTCGGATCTTGTTTACTATAATCTGAAACCCGAAACGTTGTCTCCGAACTCCGCTGAGCTTCACAGATTTTTGTTTAATATAATGGACAACGTAAGGCATGAAACGGGATTTAATCCTTACAGGGGACAGGTTGTGGTGGAGGCAGTAAGGTCTGGCTGCGGCATAACGCTGTACATTTCAAAAATAAAAGAAAAAGAACGTCAGGTCAGTTTGGAGAATGCCAAAAAGGTATGCAGGGTAAAGGCGGTAAAGCCGAGGAGCACTAAAAGAAGAAACAGGTATATGTTCAGTGATTTTGACAGTCTTATCGGCGCTATAAAGCAGCTCAAAAATAATGTTTTGTCCGTCAGCAGCCTCTACCGCTATAACGCGCGCTGGTATTTCATTTTAGGCGACTGTTGCAGCTTTGATACTGCTCACAGCGTGCTGAGCGAATATTGCAGCGAATTCGGGGGAATGGTATATTCGGAGGATTTTCTCGATGAGCACGGAGAGAAAGTGGCGGACAGATATTCGCTTGTTACCATGGGTGACGGAATAAAAAGAGTATACGGCACGGGGAACGGAAAATGCGAGTAATGGGTATAGATTACGGCGACACGCGCGTAGGAATTGCTGTGACAGATGCTCTGGGAATCACGGCGCAGGGCGTTGGCACCGTTAAAAACAGAGGCATGGAGCTTCTTATAGGTGATATTTTAAAAATAACCAATGAGTATAGTCCTGAAAAAATAGTTATCGGTTATCCGAAAAACATGGACGGCACCGAGGGCTTTCGCTGCGAGGCTACAAAACTCTTTAAGGCTGAGCTTGAAAAGGTGTACAGCGGTGAGATAGTGCTTTGGGATGAACGTCTTTCGACTGTGAGCGCGGCGGGTGTTCTGAATGCTACAAACACAAGAGGCACTAAAAGAAAAAAGGTCATCGATACGGTTGCGGCATGCATAATCCTTGAAAATTATATGGCGTATTCAGGCGGCAAATAAAAAGGATTGACATTTTATGATAAATGTATTAGAATATACATACAGAATATGAACAGATGTTTGTTTCATTTATGAATAATACATGATGAAGAAAGGAATAATACCATGGAAGAGAACAACATAATCGTTTTAGAAGATGAAGACGGCAACATGGTCGATTTTGCTGTCGTTGACGTGTTTGTACTTGACGGCGTGACATATTTTGCTATGATAGAGGCACAGGAGATAGATACGTCCGACGAGGTGCTCATAATGAGAGTCGAGGGTGAGGGTGACGACGCTGAACTCGTCACAATCGAAAGCGACGCTGAGCTTGAGGCGGCATTTGCCGAGTTCATAAGACGCGACAACGAAGACGGCGAGGATTTTTGCGAGGACTGCGTTGATTAACAGTTTTGTAACACATTATTAACAAACAAGATAAATTAACCTATTGATTTGTTGTGCATGTTGTGGTATAATACTGCTTAGAAAAGATTACACGTTCAGGCGAATGGGTGTAACTTTGATAAAAAACTGAATAATGTTTTTACCCTGAGATTTCTCGTGTTTCGGTCATTTTTTTACCAACACTTATGAAATGGGATGTTTACTCTGTCAGCGGCGTATACGCCTCCTTTCCTTCGGGACTGCCAGTGGACATATAATGTTGACAGGAGACGACCCGCCTGCTTTTGCAGGTAAAAAATTTGATCGCATTTGCACGGTTATCATGGGGTTTTTTTGTGCTTATTTGATATTTTGGCTCAATCCGCTTGACATACCGGCCGGTCGCGTATATAATATAAAATAGTATATGTGTGTCAATTTTTGACTTTGATCGGGCGGCAATTTTTTACGGAAGCCCGGTTCTTATTTATTACGGAAAGGCTGTTGATATAATAATGCTAATTACAAAAGCTCCGAAGGGTACACAGGATTTGCTGCCGGCTGACAGCTATAAGTGGCAGTATCTTGAAAAAAATTTCAAAGACGTATGCGATTTGTT
>CALXSX010000044.1 GCA_944391265.1 uncultured Clostridia bacterium
CGAGCACATTTACTTCATCAAACAGCGCAAGCATAGGCTTTACATAGATTTTCGTCGGTTCAAGAAGCGCTTCTCCGACGGTCCTGTCCCCGAACTTTTCAAATATTTTATCAGAGCTGCCTATGCCGAAAATGCGTCTTACGAGGGAAAATCCGTTAGAATGAACACCGCTTGACGGAAGTGCTATAATAACGTCACCCTCCTTCATGCCGGAGTTGTCAAGAACCTTGCTTTTATCTACGGCACCGACAGAAAATCCGGCGAGGTCGTACTCATCCTCCGGATAAAATCCGGGCATTTCAGCCGTTTCTCCGCCAATCAGTGAACAGCCGGACTGAACGCAGCCTTCAGCCACTCCCGACACTATTTCCGCTATTCTCTCAGGATAGTTTTTTCCGCACGCAATGTAGTCAAGGAAAAACAGCGGCTTTGCACCGCAGCAAATTATATCGTTTACGCACATCGCCACACAGTCTATTCCGACTGTATCATGCTTATCCAGCAAAAAAGCAAGCTTTAGCTTTGTTCCGACTCCGTCGGTTCCGCTTACCAAAACAGGGTGAGTCATTCCTGTCATGTCAAGCTCAAAAAGGCCGCCGAAGCCGCCGATAACAGATGCGGCGCCCGTTCTTTTAATATGCTCTTTCATAAGCTCAACAGCCTTATAACCGGCAGTTATGTCAACGCCTGCCTCCTTGTAGCTTTCGCTGAAACTCTTCATAAAGTTTTACTCCTTTCAACGCTGCAACGCAAACTTATTTGTTTTTGTTCTCGTTTATTTTAAATTCAAATCTGTTCTTTTCGGTCTTTTTCGGAACCTCTGTAGGATATTTTTCAGTGAAGCACGCATCGCAGTATCCGCAGTCTTTCACGTCTGCTACAAGCTTTGAAAGGCTTTCCGTACTAAGGTAGCCGAGGCTGTCAGCGCCTATGACTCTGCATATCTCGGGTATACTGTGGTGACATGCTATGAGGCTGTCACGAGAATCTATATCCGTGCCGTAATAGCACGGGTTCATAAACGGCGGTGCCGAAACGCGCACGTGAACCTCTTTTGCACCTGCATCTCTAAGCAATCTTACAATCCTCGCACACGTCGTTCCGCGCACAATTGAATCGTCGATCATAACGACTCTCTTACCCTTTACCGTTTCGCTTACCGGATTGAGCTTTATTTTCACCTTGTCCTCCCTTGACTTCTGACCGGGAGAAATGAATGTTCTGCCTATATACTTGTTTTTTATAAACCCTATTCCGTACGGTATACCTGACCTTCTCGAATATCCAACCGCCGCATCGATTCCTGAATCGGGCACACCAACAACGACATCGGCGTCAACAGGGTGTTCTTCAGCGAGGCACTCACCGGAAATAAGCCTTGCCTTGTGCACACTCATCTCATCAATGATGCTGTCCGGACGGGCGAAATAAATATATTCAAATATGCACATCGATTTTTTCGCCTTTTTGCAGTGGTCCTTTATTGAACGCACTCCGCTCTTTTCAAAAACCACTATTTCTCCGGGCTCAAGCTCACGAACGAGCTTTGCGCCGACAGCGTCTATGGCGCAGCTTTCAGACGCGACAACGTATGTTCCGTCATCTTTTATGCCATAGCAAAGCGGCCTGAATCCGTTTTCATCCTTTACCGCTATGAGCTTTGACGGCGACATTATTACAAGCGAATATGCGCCCTTTATCTTGTACATCGCTCTGTTAACTGCTTCCTCTATGGAAGGGCAGTTTATTCTCTCCTTTGTGATAATATACGAGATTACCTCCGTATCGCTGGTTGTATGAAAAATGGAGCCCTCCATCTCAAGCTGCGAGCGCAGCTCATATGAATTTACGAGGTTTCCGTTATGTGCAAGAGCCATACGTCCCTTTATATGATTTACAACAATCGGCTGCGAATTCAGCCTGTCATTGTTTCCCGTAGTTCCATAGCGCACGTGACCGACCGCCATGTTTCCTTCGCCGAGGCCGTCAAGTATCTGGGGTGTGAACACATCGTTTACTAATCCCGTATCCTTGTACGAATTAAAAAGCCCGTCATCATTGACAGCAATACCGCAGCTTTCCTGACCTCTGTGCTGAAGCGCGAACAGGCCGTAATAAACAGTCGCGGCTACATTTGTTCTCTCAGGTGCGAAAATCCCGAAAACTCCGCATTCTTCATGAATATTGCTCATAGTACTGTGGGTGACTCCTTTCAAAAACTTGTGATATCAATCTCCGAGCAAGCGCTTGTATACCTCCTGGTATGCTCCCTCAACGCCGCCGAGATCGCGTCTGAATCTATCCTTATCGAGTTTTTCATGTGTTGAGGTATCCCAGAATCTGCACGTATCCGGTGAAATCTCATCGGCTAAAACAATCTGTCCGTCAGCTGTTTTACCAAACTCAAGCTTAAAGTCTACAAGCTCAATATTTACGCCTTTCAGGTACTCGGTCAGGATTTCGTTTATTTTAAGCGCGTAAGAAGCTATAAGGTCAAGCTCCTCTTTAGTGCAGTATTCCATAGCCAGAATGTGGTACTCGTTTACCATAGGGTCGCCGAGGTCGTCGTTTTTGTAGCTGTATTCTATAACAGGTCTCTTCATGACAACGCCTTCTTCAAGGCCGAGTCTTTTTGAAAGTGAACCGGCAGCGATATTTCTTACTATTACCTCAAGCGGAATGATTGTAACCTTTTTAACTACTGTCTCTCTGTCAGAAAGCTCTTCCACAAAATGCGTCGGAATTCCTTTGCTCTCAAGCATTTTCATAAGGAAGTTGGTCACCCTGTTGTTAACAGCTCGCTTTCCAAGAATTGTGCCCTTTTTAAGACCATTAAAAGCCGTTGCATCATCCTTGTACGACACAATGCAAAGGTTGGGGTCATCTGTAGCAAAAACCTTTTTAGCTTTTCCTTCATACATCTGAGTTGTTTTTTCCATGATAAATACTCCCTTTCTTATCTCACTGACTGTATTTTGAACTTATTTCATCGTTTTTCTTCAGCACCTCACGAGCTGCCGCCTCTCTTTTTTCCGCAATCAGAGCTGCAAGTCTGCTGTCCGTAACAGCAAGAATCTGAGCAGCAAGCAGCGCCGCATTGTCGGCTGCGTCTATTGCTACCGTCGCAACCGGCATTCCCTTCGGCATCTGCACGGTCGAAAGCAGAGCGTCCATGCCGTCAAGCACTGTCGCTTTAACCGGAATACCGATAACAGGAAGCGTCGTGTTAGCTGCCATAGCTCCTGCCAAATGAGCGGCTTTTCCGGCAGCTGCAATTATAACCCCGAATCCGTTTTCTCTCGCAGACTCGGCAAATTCCTTTGCCTGAACGGGAGTTCTGTGCGCTGAATAGACATGCACCTCAAAAGGTATTGCATACTCTTTCAATACCTTAATCCCCTTTTCAATAACAGGCAAATCCGAATCGCTTCCCATAATAAGTGCGACTTTTTTCATATCACTCACCAAAACCTTTCTGTCCCGTCTTTTTTGACGACTGTAATATAAAAGGACAGAACTATCACATAAAAAAACAGATAGTGCTGCCCAGACGGTCGACAAAATTCCTATGCTTTTTGCTTCACGCGGTGCTCCGCTTAACCCGTCAGTCGCAAAAAACACTTATGTTATACAATAATTTAATTATACCAAACATGAAAATAACTGTCAACAGTGATTATGACAAATTTTAAAAGTTTTTAACAATGTTTATTATTCACAATTAAATGAAAAAAGAAATGAGCGCGGAAAGCATACGCTTTCCGCGCTCTGTATTTTGATTTCATCAACTTGCACAGCGAAAAAACCAAGCCTGCCACCGCCTGATTTTCACGTGTGCATCACTGGGTTACCAGCTCAACATCCATTTCATTGAGCTTGTCAACAATCGCCTTATCAGGCATACCATCCGTAATAAAGCAGTCTATATCCTCAAAGCCTGTAAGCTTCACAAAGCCCACTCTGCCAATCTTTGATTTATCACATATATAATACTTCTGCTTTGCGTTATTAAGCATTTTCTTTTTTATGCCGCACTCCTGCTCATTGCTGTCAAGTATTCCTGCATCATCTGTCACACCCTTGCTGGAGAAGAACATTTTACTCGCAAAAAAGTTGCGTTCTATAGCAGATTCAGCAAACGAGCCTACAAGCGATTGGTTGTTGCTCAGTATTCCGCCTACGGCGATTACCTTAATATCATCGCAGCCCTCAAGCTCTGAAATGACGCGGAGCGAGTTCGTTATAACCGTTATGTTCTTCATTCCGCGCAGCTCATGTGCAAGATAAAAAGTTGTAGTTGAGGCGTCGAGAAATATTGTATCTCCGCCCATTACGTACCGAACGGCAATTTTTGCAAGACGAGCCTTCTCCGTCGTGTTCGTGTGCTTTCTTTTTTCAAGTGAAAACTCAAGCGTCGAACCGTCAATCGGAACCGCGCCGCCGTGAGTACGTCTCAAAAACTCTTTTTTTTCGAGCTTTTCGAGATCGCGTCTTATAGTTTCCTCCGTAACGTCGAGCTCATCGCTGAGCTTGCTGACCCATACGGCGCCGTCACGAGCCAATAATTCCATTATTCTGTTTTGACGTTCAAGTGCAAACATTTTACTCAGCTTTCCCTCCTGTGAGGCACGCCACGCCGATCTTCATTGAAAACTCAGCCGGCAATTACTTTTTTATAATTTGTACCCTCATACCATTTTTTAAAGCCGCGGAATTTGCATCGTCAGTATCAATGTGCATTTCATTGTTAAAATCATCGCGAACGCGAACCTGCACATCAAAAAACTTAGTCGGCTTTATCCCGTCGACAATTACATCTACATAGTCGTTGTCCTTTATACCATGCTCCTGCGCATAAGATGGCTTTAAGTGTATATGCCTGTTGGCGATTATAACACCCTGTTTCAAATAAACGCTGCCTTTCGGTCCGACTATAACTATCTTCTCAGAGCCCTCTATGTTCCCGGACGGGCGAACCGGCGGACTAACCTTGAGCAAAAACGTGTCAGTCCTTGATATTTCAACCTGTGTGTTTTTTCTGACCGGTCCGAGCACTCTGACCCTTTCAATCGCCTTCAGCGAAGGTCCTACAAGCGTCACGAACTCCTCTGACGCAAACTCACGTCCCATGAGCGTTTTTTTCTTCGTGAGCTGATAACCCTTTCCGAAAAGCGTATCCAAATCCTCCTGTGACAGGTGAACATGCCTCTGAGACACACCGACCTTTATCTCACCGTGATCCTCACGCACATCAGCTATTGCAGCCCTGACTGCATTTGCAATTTCCTGTTCAGTCATCTCTGATTTTCCTTTCTGATAGGCCTTAATAATCACGCATGCATATCGAAAAATTTAAGTATTTCGGCATGCGGCCTTGCAATTATCTCGTTGCCGTAAACCTTGCCAAGCCTTGATGCAGCAGCCACTCCGCTCTCAGATGCCGCTTTCACCGCAGATACCGTGCCGGCAACAACAAGTGTAACAAGTCTGCCGCCAAGACGTCTTTCCATATGAACGAGCCTTACATTTGCAGCTTTGAGCATTGCGTCAAGCCCTGTTATCGCCGCCACAAGCCCCTGGATCTCAAGGAGGGCAGTAGCCTCGCCTGTGCTTTCAGGCGGTATAACGCCTTTCATATTCTTTGGCAGGCTCTTGTTAAATTTATCTCTGTTAATATCAAGTAAATAAGCCATCTTTTCGGTATCGTCCGCCGGATTGGGTATGATGTGGGAAACAATGTAT
>CALXSX010000045.1 GCA_944391265.1 uncultured Clostridia bacterium
CATCGAGATTTTTTCGGCGCACGACGCCTTGACTGAGAGCGTGTGAAGGTCATTCCATAATCACAGAATATTCCGGCTTTTGCATGACGTAGGCATACATATCAGGTATTTATAATCATGGCTGCGGTGATTAGGGTTTCCGAGTTGGCGCGCCGTTTTTTTGTTTTGTATGAACAGGGCATTTGTAAATGTTAACACCGTTATAAATTTCTTTTTGTATATTTTGTTAAATTTAAAAAAAATTATTGACAAAGATTATATTATGAAGTATAATTAACGTATGTAGATATCTGTTATTTGCTTTTTACAGATTTATTAGCATTCGTGCTTTTAACATTTACGTCGAAGCGTAAGAGGGAGGACTAAAATGAAGAAATTACTTTCTGCTATAGTGGCAGCGGCTATGTTCACTTCAACTTTTGCAATGGCTATGACGAGAACAGAGTTTCTTACGGCTACCGGCCTTACGGATCTGAGCGATGTTGTTCCGACAGTTGTAAATGAAAACGTAAACGCTGATATTTTGCTTAAGGAGTCCGATTCGTCGGTATTCCAGCAGGGACCTATAGTGATAAAGAAGAACAATTCCGAAGCTTTTCCGGAGTTTGATTTCCGTGCGGATCTTGATATGGGAAGCGTACGCGAGCTTTTCACAAGCTATCTTGAGCTTGCGAAAAACCGCATCGGTGACGACAACGCTGAGGGAATGGCGGATCTTGACGCTACTCCTGTAACCGGCGAATTCGTTGTAACTGTTACATATCATAACAGTATTGATATTCCCGAGGAAATGACTGATGACAGCCAAAGCCTTGAGGGATTTAACGATGAGGTCTCTAATATTTTTGAGGAAGTTTCCAGAGAAGTTGTTGACTACGGTGCAAACCAGAAGCAGCTCATTATAACGATAGATGTTGCAGGTCCTGTTGACGGCGCTACCGGCGCAAGAAGAACGCTCACCTGCAAGGATCTCGAAGATAACCTCGACGAGTACCTTCCGGATTTGTCACTCACCTGCGAGGGCGTCAGTCCTACAGAATACGGCACGTACGATATATACGGTTCGGTGACAGGTAAAACGGTTATCGGCGATGAGAATGAGCCCATAACGACAGTTAATTATACAGCAGTTCAGGAAGGAACCGACAATGACAGCACGCTTTACGGCCGTGTCGGTGTAACGAAGAAAACATCCACCGGAAGTACCGGAACAACCGGAGGCGGCAGTGGAAGCATCATGATTCCTGTAACACCGTCAACCGGTGAGGTTACCGTTATGTTTGATATAAACGGAAATACAGTTGCGATGGATCCGATTGAGAGCGGTTCTGCGTTCACGCTTGACCTTTCTCAGATTCAGGCTCCTGAACTGAAGGGTATGCGTTTTGGCGGATGGTATCTTGACTATGCTTTCTCGATTCCTGCTCCGGCGAGCATGCCTATAACGAAGGATACTATACTTTTTGCCAAGTATGAGATAGTTAAAGGACCTGAGGTTTTTGAAACTGATACACATGACCTTTATATCGCCGGTTACCCGGACGGTACAGTAAGACCCGGCGCGCATATAACGAGAGAAGAGGTAGCGCAGGCTCTTTACAGACTTCTCACGGATGATGTTGTTTCTGCAATAAAGACAACGGATAATAATTTTACTGATTTCGACGAGACAAGATGGTCTGTTGAGGCGGTTTCGTCTATGGCAAAAGCCGGATATCTCACAGGCTATGAGGACGGATCATTCCTCCCGGCGAAAGAGATAACGAGAGCTGAGTTTGCGACAATTATTGGGAGATTCTTTGACACATCAGGTGTCGATACGTCAAATACTCCTTACAATGATGTAGCAGGTCACTGGGCTGAGACAAACATCATTGCCGCAAGGAACATGGGATTTGTTCAGGGCTATGAGGACGGTACGTTCAGACCTGACGACTTTATTACAAGAGCTGAGGCTATTACAATTATCAATAGGGTAACCTCACGTCATGTAACTGCCGGAGGCTTGATTGAAGGATACAAGACATGGCCGGATATAGCGGAGACTGATTGGTACTACTATGACATAATTGAGGCTACAAACTCACACTCCTATGGCAGCAGAGATGAAAATAATAACGAGTTCTGGTCAGAGCTGAGATAACGATGAACAGATAAATGGCTGTTGCGTTTAAGAAAACAGTAGCGGCAGGAGCTGTATAGCTTCTGCTGCTCCGGTTTTCCCGGATTCTTATGCGCACTGCCTTTTTTATTTGATAAAAAAACACACTGGATTTGAAAGGAAGATATTGATGGTTGAATTGAAAAACGTAAAGAATACCGATCCCGAGATTTACGAATCTATAATTAACGAAACAAATCGTCAGAGAAACAAGATAGAGCTTATAGCATCGGAAAATTTCGTCTCGGAAGCGGTTATGGAAGCGATGGGTTCTCCTCTTACAAACAAATATGCTGAGGGTTATCCCGGAAAGAGATATTACGGAGGCTGCGAATTTGTTGACGTAGTGGAAAATCTTGCGATTGAGCGTGCGAAGGAGTTGTTCGGTGCCGGTTTTGCAAATGTTCAGCCCCATTCCGGAGCACAGGCCAACATGGCTGTTTTCTTTGCGCTTTTGACTCCCGGTGATACTGTGCTCAGTATGAGCCTTGCTCACGGCGGTCACCTGAGCCACGGCAGCCCGGTCAATATGTCCGGTAAGTATTTTAACATTGTTCCCTATGGCGTAACGGAAGAAGAAAATGTAATAGATTATGATGAGGTAAGACGTCTTGCGCTTGAAAGCAAGCCTAAGCTCATTCTCGCAGGAGCGAGTGCTTACCCAAGAGTGATAGACTTCAAAAAATTCAGAGAAATAGCCGACGAGGTCGGAGCATACTTTATGGTAGATATGGCGCATATCGCAGGCTTGGTTGCTGCCGGTATTCACCCGTCGCCAATGCCGTACGCCGATGTCGTTACGACAACGACGCACAAAACACTCAGGGGCCCCAGAGGCGGACTTATTCTAACAAACAGCGAGGAGCTGGCTAAGGCGATAAACAAGGCAATATTCCCCGGTATTCAGGGAGGCCCGCTCATGCATGTCATAGCTGCGAAGGCTGTTTGCTTCAAGGAAGCGCTTTCAGACGATTTCAAGTCGTATCAGCAGCAGATAGTAAAGAACGCCAAGGCGCTTGCGCAAGCCCTTTGCAGCGAAGGATTCAAGCTCGTGTCCGGAGGCACCGACAATCATCTTATGCTTGTTAATCTTACTGATATGGACGTTACAGGAAAGGAAGCAGAGCACAGGCTTGATGAGGTGGGCATAACGGTTAATAAAAACGCTATCCCGTTTGATACGAAAAGCCCGTTTGTTACAAGCGGCATAAGAATAGGAACGCCGGCAACAACGAGTCGCGGCTTTGCTGAAGAGGATATGGCTGAGGTAGGAAAGCTCATTAAGCTTGCCATATGCGATTTTGAAAACAGCAAGGATGAGGTAAAGGCAAGAGTTGCAGAGCTTTGCAAGAAGCATCCGCTGTATTGATTTTAGATGAAAAAACAGTGGTTAACGAACAAAACAAACGGGGCTAAGCCTTAAGGCTTAGCCCCGTTTTATTACATATCGTCTATTGCTTTCTTTGGTTTGAATTTAACAATCTCGTCTATGAACATCTTGTCGTATTCGGAAAGCAAATAATCCTTTTTATATATCAGTATGTCAATGTATCGGTTTGATGGGAAATCGCACGTTTTTTCCACAAGCCCGTACATTTTCAGCACATACTCCGGCAGCGGCGAAACCCACATAAACGTATCGTGGTTATTGCTTAATAGATCGAGCTGGCTCGCCCGCTCAAAAACGTAAATGCGCTTGTCGGTATGAGCTGTTATTCCCATGCGCTGGACCTCGCTTGCCGGCATGGCAGGTATAAACGGATCGGCGTGCGCAATCTCTGTGTACGGCGAAAGACTGCTGACATCTACGTCGGGCACTGCCGCAAGCGGATGATTCTCAGACATGAGAAGCTTGTAACTGAACTGTGAAATCACATCATAC
>CALXSX010000046.1 GCA_944391265.1 uncultured Clostridia bacterium
ATTATAATATGTTGTCCCATACCTTCTGATCGGGATTTGCGATAACCGTAGTATCAAGAAGCATACCGCGTTCCGCTATGTCTGCTTTTGCCTTTTCAACCGCGGCCGTTACAGCAGCTACATCGCCCGTCAGGAATAAATATGATTTACCGCACATTCCCTTGGCTATCCTTATCTCAACAAGCTGAACAACAGCCGTTTTTGCCGCTTCATCGGCAGCCTGTATAATCGCCGCCGCGGAGTACGTCTCAACAACACCGAGTGACTTCGGATTTTCTATTTCGGTAGCACCGTATATGGCAGGAAAAATTGACTCGTGAGGATTTCCCAAAACAAAGCTGTCAACAAGCCTTTCCTCATATTTTGATTTTGCAGCGTCTACCGCTGCTCTTACAGCGCTGAGATCCCCGCTCACAAGTATTATGTATTTGCCGGGGCAGACAACGGACGCTTCAAGAAGCTCTATTTCCGAGGTCTTTACCATCTCATCAGCAGCCGTAACACCGGTTGCAACCGTTAAAAATTCAACCATTGCTATTGCTTTGCTCATAATCAAATTCCTTTCCCGTCAGTGCGTATTACCAAATATTTATCGGTCGCTTCAACAACCTTACCGGATGCCGGAGCGGAAATCTCTGCGCCGAGCTTATCGCCCACACTCGCTATCTTCTGGTCAGCTGCAACCGTATCGCCTTTTTTGACAAGCGGCTGAGCCGGCGCCCCTATATGTTGTGAAAACAGAACCTTTATTTCCTTAGGTGCTATTTTTTCATCCATCAGCGGTGCGTCTACGGCATACCTTGTCAGGCCAAGCCTTGCTATAAGCCTATCCATCTGAACGTATCTCGATTCACGAAGCGGATTAACAGGCTTTGCCACCTGCGGTGTTACTTTAAGTCCTGCGGCGCGCAAATTGTTTTTGGCGACGCCGATAAGTGACTTCGGAGCAAGGTCCTGAGGACACGCAAACATTTCGCACACGCCGCACTGCGAACAGTATAATGTATTTACAACGGCCTTTATATCTGTCTCCATACCTTTGGAGCATGCGCGCATAAAAGCGTGCGGCTCTATCGGATAACCGAGCATGTGTCTCGGGCACATATCCGTACATGTGCTGCACTGACAGCACGAGCTCATGGACCGCCTAATATTCAAAGTTGTTTTTGCTTGCCTTTTCTTTATAAGCTGGTGCGTCTCAGGGAAAACCAGAAGCGCATTTGTCGTCTTGGTGACAACATCGGAAAGCGTTGCCAAATTACCAGTCATCGGGCCTCCGGACAGATATGCCGGATCGTCTGTTACCGCGCCGCCCGCAAGCTTGAGCAGCTCGGAAAATTTCATTCCTACCGGAACATAAAATGTTGCCGGTGATTTTACAGCTCCGCCTACAGTAACGTATTTGTGCGTTACAGGTCTGCCCTCGGTTACAGCGTAATATGTGTTGAGCATTGTTTCAACATTGTAAACAATACACCCTACGCTTATCGGCAGCTCTCCCGGCGGAACAACCTTACCTGTTGTTTCATAAATTGTTACTATTTCATCACCCGCGGGATAAACCTCCGGCAAGGTGGCTATCCTTACAGCAGGAAATGAGCTTAGTTTTTCGGTTACCGATTCTATTGCATCCTTATAAGACGGCTTAACAGCGACGATGATCTCATTTGCACCGACCGCGTCTCTGACCGTTTCAAGAGCCGTTAATATTTCATTCGTATACTTTGCAAGCAGCTGTCTGTGAACGCGGAAAAGCGGCTCGCACTCCGCACAGTTCAGGATTATTGTTTCTGCTTTTTTATTAAGCTTTGCATACGAGGGAAATCCGGCGCCTCCGGCTCCAACTACGCCGCAGGACTTCATTATTTCAGATAATTGTTCAAAAACCATAGTTTACTCCAGTCCTTCCCCATCATCTACAATACCGACAATAGCTGCGTCTACAGGCGAGCTTTCGGCTCCTGTGCCGACCCTCGCGGCGCTTCCGAGCGCAACCAAAACTATCTCACCGATACCGGCGCCCACATTATCTATGGCAACGATTCTGCCGCTACCCATGGAAGGAACAGGCTCAACAATCATGAATTTATTCCCTATAAGCTTTTCATTTTTTCGTGTGGAAACTAAGCTTCCAACTACTTTACCGACTACCATCAGCTTTCTCAGTCCCTTCTCATAAAACCGCTTCCAAACGAGCGGAAAAGAATATATTTACCCTGCGGCACGGCAAAAGCCCCGCCGCAGAGTAAATTAAATCTCAAATTATTTTATTTAAGTGTCGGCAAAATCTTTTCAACATCGTCATGAGGACGGGGTATAACGTGAGTAGCGATAATCTCGCCAAGCTTTGTTGCAGCGCTTCCGCCTGCCTCAACAGCTGACTTAACCGCACCTACGTCGCCTCTTACCATAACGCTTACGAGTCCTGAACCGATTTTCTCTGTTCCGACAAGCTGTACATTTGCTGCCTTAAGCATTGCATCAGCAGCCTCAATAGCAGCTACAAGACCTCTTGTTTCTATCATTCCGAGTGCTTCCTGTGTCATTTTACGAACCTCCTTTACCGTTTGCCTTCTCTGAGGAGCAGGCTTAGCTTCCTGAGTCTTTGCTCCGGTTACTTTAACTTTCTCGTTATTTTCCATAAAACATCACCTTTTATTTAAGTGTCGGCAAAATCTTTTCAACATCATTGTGAGGACGGGGTATAACGTGTACAGCTATGAGCTCGCCGAGCTTTGTTGCAGCTGAAGAGCCGGCTTCCGTAGCAGCCTTAACAGCGCCTACGTCACCTCTTACCATAACGCTTACGAGTCCTGAACCGATTTTCTCTGTTCCGATAAGCGTTACCTCTGCAGCCTTAACCATTGCATCTGCAGCTTCAATTGCTGCAACCAAACCTCTTGTTTCTATCATTCCGAGTGCTTCCTGTGCCATTTTAAAATCCTCCTAAAAATTCTTTTTTTATTTCGGGATTTTTCATCCCTTTACATTTTTATATTTTATAAAAGGTCGTCTGCTATGATAGCGATTTTAAGACCTTCCATTTTAAGATTGGTTTTGTGTGCTTCGTTTATCTGTGAAAGCGGGAACTTGTGAGTTATAAGCTTCTCAAGCGGAAGTCCTATTCCCTTTGCTCTCTTGATAAAATCAAATGTCGTTGCGTAGTCACGGAGCGTGTATACCCATGAACCAACAAGCGTTATTTCCTTTGAGCACATATCAAAGTGCGGATTTATTGTAGCATCGCCGCCGTTTATAAAGAATCCGAGCTCGCAGAGTCCGCCGCCGTTTCTTATAAACTTGTAAATGTTGCTGTGCGCAGCCGGTGAGCCTGTGCACTGGAAAGCGAAGTCAGCAAGATGACCGCCGAACGCGTCTGAAACAGCTCCTGCAAGAGCTTCTATTCCCTGATAGTTCTTGAAGTTAACCGTTTGGCCTGCTCCCATTTCTTTTGCAAACGCAAGACGCTTATCCTCACCGTCAACCGCTACTATGTTTTCTACACCCATCGTTCTGAGCACTGCTATGCAGATAAGACCGATAGGACCGCAGCCCTGAACAACAACTCTTGAATTAAATCTAAGAATTCCCGTTGTCTTGGCTCTCTCAACAGCGTGTACCAGAACGGCGCACGGCTCAATAAGTATTCTCATGTCGAGATCAAGGTCATTTACGTTAAATATTGTAGAGCCGCCTCTTACGAGAAGGTAGTCTGCAAACCAGCCGTTAAGGTGCTTATCGTCGTCCGGAAGAAGTCCGTAGACATCTGCAGCTCCCACATTTTTCTTGTTGAGGTCAAACATCTCGATATCCGGGTCATCCGAGAATATCATACATGTAACTACCTTATCACCAATCTTGAGGTCCTTTCCTGCGCTGTCTTTTTTAACATTTTTACCCATTTTGACGATTTCGCCAGTTCCCTCATGGCCGAGGACTACCGGGATAAGACCGAATGGGTCTTTCTTAAATTCGTGAGCGTCCGTACCGCATATACCGCAGCCTTCAACCTTAACCAGTATGTCGTCATCTCCAACCTCAGGAATGGGGTATTCTTTTATATCATAATGTTCAAGCGCTGTGAGCATTGCTACACGGCTCGTCTTTGGAATCGGCTTTCCTGCCGATGAGCTTGACGCTGCTGTGCTCGGAGCAACTCCCTGCATATTAGCGAGAACCTGCTTTACAATCTGTTCAATATCATTAGAATTCAATAGTCTCAGCTCCTTTTACTCGCCGGCAAGACGCTTAAAGCACTCTGCGCCGTATGCTGAAAGGAAGGTATCCTCATATTCGCTTCCGCCGCTCACGCCGAGCCCGCCGACTATTCTGTCTCCGACTTTGAGGGGGTCCCCCCCTCCGAAGATTACTATTTTTCCGCCGTTTGTAAACTGTATTCCGTAAAGTGATGCGCCCGGCTGGCTAAGCGGCTTAAGCTCCGCTGTTGACATCTTAAGCGATACAACCGTAAATGCCTTATTCAGCGCAACATCATAGCTTGCTATGTACGAATCCTCCATACATTCGACAAGCACCGGACGCGCCGCCGCGTCACATACTGCTACAACGACTTTGAGTCCCATCTGCACCGCTTTGCTTTCAACATCTGCGGCTATCTTTTTTGCAGTATCAAGTGTCAGCCTGTACGTCATCTGCCTTGCTACAGTTTCAGCGATTTTCCTTACATTATCATCATTCATAGCTTTATTTGCCGAGCTGCTCCATTACCTGCTTTGTGATTTTAGCAATGAGGTCAGCTTTGTCGTCAGATGCTGCCTTACCTGCGCAGTCTCCGCCGCAAGCGCCTGTACAGTTGTGGCATCCGCTTTCCTTGTTAAGGCAAAGATTTGCAGGATGCTTGCCTGTCATACCGAACTTTCTTCTTATCTCATAAAGTCTTTCAACCTGCTCTTTTGAGAACTCCTTCGGTCCGCCAAGCTGTCTTGACTTGAACAGAAGCTCAGCATAAAATTCAACAGACTCCATCTTGTGATATGCAGCAAGAAGCGAATCAGAGTATGTCAGAGCTCCGTGGCTTTCAAGAAGAACCGCATCGTAATAAGGAAGATACTTTTCAACGTGATCAGGGATCTCCATTGTAGACGGTGTGCCGTATTCAGCGATAGGCACGCAGCCGAGAGCGATAACAGCTTCCGGCATTATCGGCTGTGTAAGCGGGATTCCTGCGATAGCGAAGCTTGTTGCATAAATCGGATGAGCGTGAACAACAGCGTTCACATCAGGTCTTTTTTCATACACACGAAGATGCATCTTGATTTCTGACGAAGGCTTGAATCCGGGATTTGCCTGCAATACATTTCCCTGTTTGTCGATTTTACAGATGAACTCCGGAGTCATGAAACCCTTGCTGACACCTGTAGGAGTACAGAGAAATTCGTTGTCGGATATTTTGACCGATATGTTACCATCGTTTGCGGCAACCATTCCTCTGTCGTATATCCTTTTACCGATATCGCAGATTTGCTTTTTGATTTCGTACTCAGATACCATAGTAATTTCTCCTTTTTTTGTTTGAATTTTATTGGTATTGTTGGTTTTTGTTTTATTACAACAATAGTATACACCATAAATATTGGTTTGTCAATACTTTTTTCTGTGTTTTTTTATTTTTATTTTTGTTTTTCTGTGTTTTTAGCAAATCAGGTCTTTGTCATCTCAACCACTTCAAATTTGAGCTTGTTTTCCGCGTAGTCGGAAAGAGCTTTGAGCGCTGTCTCAACCTCAGACACTGTCCCTGTCACTATAAGCGTTCCGCTTACTCTGTCTATGCACTCCGGATAAATGCCGGATGTTTTCATAGCTATATCCCCGAGAATAATAGCTGTTTCGGCAGGTGTTACCGTCACAATGCCGATTGCTCCGCTTTTACCCTCTATCTTCTCAAGGCCAAGCTTTTCATAAAGCAGCGAGTCAGGATTGGCTATAAGGTGAATAAGCGTAAGCTGTTTACCGGGGACAAACTCCTGAATTATTCGCATTTTATCATGAATATTCTCATCCACAGTATCATCTCCTTATCCGCCTATGATAACAGAAAGTCCCGATTTTTCCGCTGTGCGCCTTAGGCTGTCTATCTTAACCTGTTCAAGCAGGGGAGCGTCACCCATAAGATAATCTCTGCCGAGCCCGATGTACTTGTCTTTTCCGAGCCTGTGATAAGGCAGCAAGTGAAGCTCCTCAACTGTTTTCAGACTAACCGCAAAGGCCGCTATGTCGCTTATCTCCTGCTCGGTATCATTAAATCCCGGTATTACAGGGACTCTTATAACAAGATTTTTGGCATCGCGGGCAAGCTTTGACGCGTTTTCAAGAATCAAACCATTCTCAACCCCGGTGAACGCCTTATGCTTTGCCGAGTTCATATGTTTTACATCCATGAGATAATAGTCAATATACGGAAGCGCCTGCTCTATTTTCTCATACGGCGAAAACGATGTTGTTTCTATTGCCGTGTTGATTCCAATATCCTTTGCGCCGCAGAGCAGAGCCTGCATGAATTTGGGCTGGAAAAAGCATTCTCCTCCGGAAAGCGTCATTCCTCCGCCGGATCTCTTATAATAAACCCTGTCTTTCGCTACCTCACGGAGCACTTTATCTACGGTGATGTCCTCGCCCATGACCTTCGTCTTGCCGCCAACAACCATATTCTGAACGGCAAACTCCTGGGATTCGGGATTACAGCACCATCTGCATCTCAAAAAACAGCCCTTTAAGAATACGATTGTCCTGATTCCGGGACCGTCATGCACAGAGAATCTCTGAATATCAAATATTCTCCCCGTTTCATTCATGTAGTCCATTTTCTTGTCATCAACCTCCCTTCACAGTCAATTCTGTAAGCACTCATATGTTGTGCTGCTCTGTTCTGTTAATAATGTCGTCCTGGAGCGACTTTGAAAGCGTTGTGAAAAGTGCGCTGTAACCGGCAACTCTGACAACAAGGCTTCTGTAGTTTTCAGGATGCTTCTGCGCGTCAATAAGTGTTTCACGGCTTACAACATTAAACTGCATATGGCTTCCCTTCTGGTCGAAGTATCCTCTTATAAGATTTATGAAGCTGTCAATTCCCGATTTCCCTTCAAGCGCTGAGGGGTGGAATTTCATATTAAACAGTGTTCCGTTGGAAGCGATAAAATGATCAAGTCTTGAAACGGAGTTTGCAGCCGCTGTCGGTCCGTGCGTATCCTTGCCGGCAGACGGGCTTACGCCGTCAGCAACGGGTGTATGCGCATAGCGTCCATCAGGAGTAGCTCCCGTCTGCGCGCCGAGAGGCACGTTTGCGGAAACGGGATAAAGTCCTGCCTGGAACTGGCCTCCGCGCGGGTTTTTGTATGTTTCAAGCGGCTTTGTGTATGTGTAGGCCACATCGCGTGCAAAGCTGTCAACTTCTGCGATGTCGTTTCCGAATTTCGGCACCTCAAGAATCATTTCGCGAATCTGTGCAGCTCTTGAGCCGCCGCCGGTCTTTCCGGCAACCTCCGAATAAATCTTTCCTATCTGGTCGTCGCTAACATCGACTCCGTTTTCCTTCAGCTTTGCTACAATCTGAACCGTAGCGGCAACAGCTTCCGGATTTTCTTCATTTCTGCCGAAGTCGTTGTCAAGCGCTTCTTTAAGCTCGGCCATGGTTATCTTCTTTTCGTCAAACACAAGCTTCTTTACCGCATAAAGTGAATCTGCCATGTTTGCAATACCGAAGCCCTGCGGTCCGGTGAAGTTGTAGATAGCTCCGCCCTCCTGGAGCGCCTTTCCTCTCTTTATGCAGTCGTCTACAAGCGCCGATTCAAACGGCAGCGGACATCTTTCTGCATGAGCCATATCTATTGCATTATCAGCATTCACCAGAAGCTCTATCATGTAATTCATCTGCTTTTTGTACGCGTCGTAGAATTCATCAAACGATGTCATCTTTGTAACGTCGCCCGTCTGTATGCTTATGAGCTCGCCGTTATCATAACCATTTGAGAATACAAGTTCCAGCGGTCGGCACATATTGAAGAACGCCGCGTCGTGCCAGCCCTCTGTTTTGCCTGCTTTCTGAGGCTCAACACAGCCGATTATGTTATATTCACGAGCATCCTCAAGAGTGAGTCCTCTGCTTAGAAGCTGCGGTATTATAACCTCGTCGTTGTAGTATGCCGGCAAACCGATACCCGTTTTTGTCAAATTAGCCGCGTGCGCAAGAAGCTCATACGGCGAACCGTTCCACACCCTTATCGAAAGCGACGGCTGCGGCAGCATAACGTGCATAGAAGCCGTTATACACATAAACGATAGATCGTTTGTCGAATCAATTCCATTTTTGTCCTGACCTCCGACTATGAGGTTCTGGAAAAGGCTGTAACCTGCAAATCCCTCAGCGGAAGCAGCGTCACGCGCCTTGTTGAGGTCATTGAGCTTTATCCAAATACAGTCTATAAGCTCCTGAGCAAATTCTCTCGTTATAATGCCCCTGTCAAGGTCATTTTTATAGTACGGGTACATATATACGTCAAAGCGTCCCGGCGATATTGAGTGACCGCTCGACTCCGTCTGCAAAAGCATCTGCACGAACCAGAATGACTGGCACGCCTCATAAAAGCTTGTTGCGCCGTGCCTTGGAACTCTTTCGCAGTTTCTTGCGATTTGCAAAAGCTCCTTTTTCCTTGTTTCATCGGTGCATTTTTCCGCCATTTCAAGCGCAAGCTTTGAATATCTCTCAGCATACTCCGAAGCGGCATTCATGCATTCAATAACACTTTCAAGGAACGCTGAGCGTTTAGCGTAATCGCCGTCACCTCTGCTGCATTTTTTAAGCTCTTGCTTCGCCTTAAGCGCAATGCCGTCAAATCCGCATTTTAAAACCTCATCGTATTTTACCGTTACGTGACCGACACCGTTGTAAAAATAATTGCCCGGCGTGAATATGTTGTGATCAATTGCCGTAAGCGCCTCCGGTGACATATAGGATTGTGCGAGCTCGCTTGATGTTTTTCCCTTCCAGTACGGGAAGCATGAGGCAAGCTTGGCCTTCGTATCCTCGGAAATATGAAACGGATCTGCCGTTCTTGTTTCTATTGTGTCAAACTCGCTCTGAAGCCACTCATACGAAAACTCCGGGAACGCCTGACAGCTTCTCGGACAAATCGTGTTTGAGCCGACTATGAGTTCGTTGTCTCTTATTGTGATGGGCAAGTTCTCCGCAATATCGCGGAACGCGTGAGCACGCCTTCTTATCATTGGCTCACTCTCACTGTTTTTGTATGACTGTGTGAGAATCACAGCTCTGTCAGCTTCAACCTGCGGCATTTCCTTAAACAAGTCGTCCTTGAGCTTGTCAATACGACTGCTTTTTGCGACAGGTTCTTTATAAAACTTATCCATTTACCGCACTCTGCCTTTCATAGAAAATTGGTTTATGCACACTGCCATATTAAAAACCGGCAGCATACAAATGTAATTTAAAACAAAAACAATACTAAAGTTATTATAATCTATTCAAAGATAAAAGTCAATACTTTTTGAAAAAAATACACAAAAACAAAGAATTTCAAAAAATAATAAACAAAAACAAAGATTTGCAGCAAAAATATAGTTGTTGCAAAATAAATGTATGTGTGTTATAATAAACCGTGTATCAAACGAAGAAAGGACGTGATGTGCCTGTGCCGGAAAAGGTTCTTGTAGGAATGTCCGGAGGCGTTGACAGCTCCGTGACCGCCTATCTGCTTAAAGAGCAGGGCTATGAGGTCAGCGGGGCAACGATGCTTCTTACCGACAGCCAGTCGGCAGTAAATGACATAAAAGATGCGGAAAAAGTATGCGCCGTACTCGGCATACCGTTTCAGGTATTTGATTTCAGAGATATTTTTTATAAGAAGGTAATAAGGTATTTTGTCGACGAATATAAAAAGGGGAGAACCCCTAACCCCTGCGTCGTTTGCAATAAATTCATAAAATTCGGAGCATTTTTATCAAAAGCAGAGGAGCTCGGATTCGACTTTATCGCAACGGGGCATTATGCGAAAATAATAAAGGACAAAAACGGTATATACCGCTTGCTTGTCTCGGATTCCGCCGCAAAGGATCAGAGCTATGTTTTGTATAATCACAATCAGCACACGCTGTCAAAGACGCTTATGCCCCTCGGAGCATATGAAAAGCCAAAAATCAGGGAAATGTACGCAGAGCTCGGGCTTACGGCTTCGGACAGGCCTGACAGTCAGGAAATATGTTTTGTGAAAGATGAAAGCTACGCTGATTTTATAAAAAAACTCGACGGCTATGAAGCGGTAAGCGGGGATTTTGTAGACGCAGGCGGGAAGAAAATCGGAACGCACAGCGGAATCATAAACTATACCATAGGCCAAAGAAAAGGGCTCGGAGCGTTTGGGCGCCCGATGTTTGTAATGAAAATAGACGCTGAGACAAATACTGTTATGCTCGGAGAAAAAGGAATGGAATTTGGTAGTGAGCTCGATGCGGACACACTGAATTTTATAACCGGGGC
>CALXSX010000047.1 GCA_944391265.1 uncultured Clostridia bacterium
ATTTTTTAATATTATATCTCAAAAAGAGTTGACGAATGGGAAATAATGTGATATAATCTCATTATGAGATATTTAGGAGGTGTTATTTTTGAGAGAATATTTAAAATTATTAAGGAAAAGTAAAGCCTTAACTCAAACAGACGTTGCTATTTTTTTGGGTCTGAGTCAAAACTATTATTCATCTATCGAAAACGGAGAGAGACAAAAAGATTTAGATTTATCTATCCTAATAAAGCTTTCAAAGCTGTTTAATGTATCGATTGATTACATCATATCGGAAGAAGAAAAACTCAAAAAATCCGAATAGGACAAATCGTAAATTCAATATCATTAAGTAAGAGAGAGGGGAGAAACATATGGAATTATTAGAAGGTTACAAGCTTGTGAAACTAACAGACACTGAAATTATTCAAGAGAAGCCAATGGGAGAGACAGGAAAAATTGTTTTGAAAGGAAATCCGAACCCTGATCCGGTAAAACGGCAAAAAACCTTAGACGAAGTAGCGGCTATCCTTTATTACAGAGGGCAACCAAGGAAAAAGGACGACAATTAAGGGCAGAAATGCCCTATTATGAGGACAAGCTATAGGAGGGAAATATGAACGAAAAATTAAGGACGGCTCGCCAGCAGCTCGGTCTTTCTATGATAAATGTAGCGGCTGCTGTGGGGATAAACGCAAATACCTATTCCCGGTATGAGAAGTCCGTCGCTGTTCCGAACATATCTACAGCCGCCAAAATAGCAGCCTTGTTCGGACTGCCGGCAGAATACTTCTGGGACAACCTAAGAGGCGCGCAAGCAGAAGAACAGCACGAGCTGATTTGCTCCGCGTGCGGAAAACACATATCAGGCAGCAAAAAGGCTGTTTGCAAAACGTGCGCCTATCAGGGCGTTACGGTGAGCGACAGCATAAGAAAGCTCAGAGAGGTTTGCAAAACGTACATAGTTCAAGACTGCGAAGGCTGCACCATTGACGAGTTTTGCAAAAAACCGATAAGCAAATGGCGAAGCGGTGATTTTTGCCACGGTAAATACATAGATCCCGACAATCCGCCGAGACCGTTTAAAAGCAAGAAAGGAGAATTTTAATGATTGACATGAGTAAAATTGCGGACATGCTCGGTGTAAGATTGAACGAGCCGTTCGCTATCGGTGAAAGTGACGAGGAATACATACTTGATGAAAAAGGCGTAAGGACGGTTGGCAGCAACACCCCGTATATGCCGATGACGTTGGGGCTTTTGCTGCAAGGCGCATTAAAAATAAAGAAAAAGCCTTGGAAGCCGTTAAATAATGAAACGGTGTGGGGCTGTGACAGATTTGGAAATCCGTATTCCGTTCATTTCCGTTGTGACTCTGAATGGGATTTACTCTATTTTAGACACAGCTTATATTTTCCGTCAGAAAAAGATGCGATAGCTCACAAGGACGAAGTAATGAAAAAGTATCAGGAATTAAATAGATATTACAAGGGAGGTATGAAAAAATGTCAAATATTTTAGTCTATGTTTGCTGCATTATTGCAGCGGCGGTGATGACAGTATTATGTGACGGTGTAATGAGGGTTGTGGAAAGAGTAAAAGACAAGAGGTTCAGACGCGCAAGGGCGGCACGTGCAAAGCGTTATTTTGCGAAAAAAGCATACAAAAAAGGGCTTTTAGAAGTAATGCAGTACGACCATAAAAAAGAAGTATTGAGTCGTTTAATAGCTGAATGAAAGGAGCAAAAAAACAATGATTTACAGAAATGATAGTTTGTCAGCGCTGAGAGCGATGGAAGATGAAAGGCTGGGCGGCGGATATGGAGATGGTTATGATGAGGAAAGAGAGCGTGCATATGATGAGTATATTGACAGTCTTATAGACGAGGCAAGATACGAGGCGGTGTTTGGTAATGAGTAAGCTAACTCCGCATCAGAAAAAATTAAAAAAGCTGAGAGCTGATGAAAGGACGCTTGAAAAGGTTAAATATGACAGCGCGTTTATGGCTGTCAACATACTGCACATAACGCTGATTTACACCATGTTTTACTTTTACGGGTGGAGAAACAAGCGGCTATGGAGAGCACTTAGGCAATTCAGGCTGATATATATGGCAGTTGTTGAGGGCAGGAGGTCTTTAGAGCAGCTTGCAGAGGAAATAAGGCACGATGCGTATATTGATTTTAACACAAACACAGGTGCAATTAAGAATTTAAAGCAGGAGGACAAGCAAAATGATTGAGATGGAAAACGGAAATGCAATCAGCATAGAAAAATACAACGATTTAATCAAGGCAGAGCACAGTTTGCAGCTTATAAGAACCATCATAAACGACGGTTATTTTTCGTCCAAGGACGACATTTTAAACGCTATACGCATTGTATTGGGTGAGAAAAAAAAGGAGGAAAATTAAAAATGCTGCTGCACGAAATAAGGTCAGATTTGGAAGATGCATTAAACAGCTTGGTAATAGATGAAGAAACGGGGGAAATTGAAAATTTTGAGACGATCTCCAAAATACAGGCTGATTTTGAAGAAAAGCTGGAGGGCTACGGCTGCTACATTAAGGTATTGAAAGCTGCAATCGAGGCTTTTAAAAACGAAGAGAAGGCATTAAAAGAGAGAAGGTCAAAGCTTGAAAAAAAGCTTGAAAGATTTTCCGAATATGTCCGATCTGAAATGCTTTCTGTAAATGTGAAAAAAATTCATACGATAAAGTGCGATATTGGTTTCAGGAAGTCAAAAGAAACAGTAATTGATTCTGATTTTGTTTCGTGGGCTTCGCAAAACGCTAACCATCTACTGCGATACAAACTACCTGAACCGGACAAAGCAGCGATAAAAAAAGCTATTGAAACCGGGCAAGCAGTTGAACACGCCATGTTAGTTGAAAAAGAGAATTTATACGTGAGGTGAGAATATGAAGCTGGAATTCAGAGACCTAAGAGCTGATGAAATCGATGTACGAGTCGGACAGATAAACGAAAAAGGGGCAACGCTCCTCCTTTACAAAGACGCAAGGGTTGACATGGACATTCTCGATGAAACGGTCGGACCGATGGACTGGCAGCGGTCGCACCTGCGAGATAACGCAAACTGCGCTGTTTCTATTTGGGACAGCGAAAAGGGTCAATGGATAGTGAAAGAAGACACCGGGACGGAAAGCAATACAGAAAAGGAAAAGGGATTGGCGAGCGACAGTTTTAAGCGCGCGTGTTTTAACTGGGGTATAGGCAGGGAGCTATACACAGCGCCGTTTATATATGTGCCGATCGAAAAAATCAAAGCCTTTAAAGACGGAGGCAAAGTAAAGACCTATGATAAATTTATGGTATCTAATATTAAAATCAGCGATAAAAAAATAACAGCTGTTGAAATAAAAAACAACCGCGGCGAAGTTGTTTTTGCATGGAAGCAGGGCGCCAAGAAGCCGGCAGCTCCGGCGGACAAAAAAACGTCGGAAACGACTGCGAGAGAGCAGCTTTACTTGCTGCTTAGCGAACTCAATATCGATGTTAAGGAGTTTGCAAAAGCAAATAAGATAAACAAACAAACATCAGATGAGCAAATTGAGGAAATTGTTAAGGAATTGAAGAAGGGGGCGTAAAATTTGAATAAAGTAATCTTAATGGGAAGGCTGACACGCGATGCGGAGATGAGGCAGACGGCAAGCGGTACGGCGGTATGCGGTTTTTCTGTTGCTGTACGGCGGCGGTTTAAAAATACAGCCGGTGAGTACGAAACCGACTTTATAAACTGCACAGCTTGGAGGCAGACTGCGGAATTTATATCGAAATACTTTCACAAGGGTGATATGATCGCACTTGCGGGGAGTATGCAAGTGCGAAAATGGGACGACAACGGGACAACGAGATATGCAACAGAGGTCATAGCTGACGAGGTTTATTTTTGCGCAGGCAAAACAGAAAACAAATCAGAGCCGGCAGACACGGCAGGATTCGGCGAATTAGAGGCAGAGGATGACGATGATTTACCGTTCTGACAACCTGGATTTAATAAAGAGCATTGTTAAAATTACAGACGTAATACGCGATTCGGGCATTGAGTTTAAAGGAAACAAAGGCTTATGCCCGTTTCACGAGGAAAAAACACCGTCATTTTTTGCAGCCGACAAGAGGGGACGGTTTAAATGCTTCGGGTGCGGAGAGAGCGGAGATATTTTTGACTTCGTCCAGAGGTTTTACGGCATGGATTTTCCTCACGCTGTAAATTTTATCAAGGAGCGTTACATAAGCGGCATTGACGTAAACGTCACAAGCGGGTATCAGGCACGCAGAGAAGCAAAAAAAGCGGAAAAAGAGCGCATACGGCAGCTATGGAATCAGCTGATTAAAGCCCAGCGGAAGCTAAAGTCGATTTTAACGCACGAAAAGCCGTCATTTTCGCTTGACGGCGTTTCAGGCAGGTACGTGTATGCCACAAACCACATTGACCTGATAAACCTGTTTTTAGACGAGTTCCTGCTGAACGAAAACAAGTTTTTAGAATTTTACGGAAAGGAGGCATCAGAATTTGCAAGCTATATCAACAATGACCTCTGACGACTTACTTTCGGAAAATGTCTTAGCTGAGCTTATGAAAATAAATGACGCATTTGAGCGGAAAACGACCGAGGCTAAGCTCTCAGCTCATGCCAAAAAGCTGCATATAACAAAGGAGTTTAACAGTGTACTGACTGCCTACAAACACAAAGTAGCCGCTATGCGGAATATGTCAAGAGGAAATGTAACAAATTTTATAGACCAGCCTTTGCAGCTATACTGCGGCGACTGGATATGCGACATATCGGGGGTACGGAAAAACACCGTCAAAATCTCAAACGGCGAGATTGAAGTAAAATACGCAAGCCCTATTCCTGTTTTAGTAACCGAGATACTTGTAAACTATGATGAAGGCATTGAAAAAATGAGGATTGCATTTTACAAAGACGGTTTATGGCAGTCGCTTGTATGCGAGAGGGCAACGGCGGCGAGTGCGTCAAGCATTGTCCAGCTGTCAAACAAAGGTTTAGAGGTAAACAGCGAAAATGCAAAATTATTAGTTAAATACATAGGCGACCTGGTGGCGTTAAACCTTGACAAGATACCTAAGCGCAGAGCTGTATCAAAGCTTGGCTGGTGCGGAGATGAGTTTCTTCCCTACTCTGACGTGGTTTTTGACGGTGCGGAGGACTGCAAGCATATATTTGAGTCACTGACTACCAAAGGAGATTACAGTGCATGGGTAAGCTACACGCATGAGCTGAGGAAAAACAAGCTTTTGCGTTTGCAGATGGCGGCAAGCTTTGCGGCGCCGCTTCTTGAAAAATTAAACGTATCACCGTTTATACTGCA
>CALXSX010000048.1 GCA_944391265.1 uncultured Clostridia bacterium
AGGCAAAGCAGTATATTTTCATAGTGAAAATTGTTTGTTGTAGCAATATATACCGCGTCAGCACCTGCATCTTCAAGCATTTTTTCGTAGCTGCCGTAATATTTTTGCACTCCGTTTTCCGCTGCAAACTTTTCGGCGCGTTTTTCGCTCTTGCTCGAAACGGCGCACACCTCGGCGCAGTCTGTGTTTTTTATCGCTTTACAAAACCTGGAGGCTATGGTCCCTGCTCCCATTATCCCGAATTTGAACATACTATCACTCCCGTAAATTATTAAGCTTCCTGTATTGTATATCAACTCTGAAAATTTTTCAACACCGTATAAAAATATTTTCATTTTGCAGGCAAAGCAAAAGGTCCTGCCGAAATGGCGGGACCTTTTGCTTTGTAAAAAAGGGGGGTCGCCATACCCTGAAATATTTATTGGGGGAATCAGGGTATGGCATTATGAAAAAAAGATTTTTAACGCACAATATCTGCGTTCTATATTAAAAGTAAGTTACCAATAATTAGTTTTTGCTTTCAGTAAGCTTAACTGTAACATCCATCAGCTCACCGTCACGCATTATTGTAAACGTAAGCGTATCGCCCGGTTTCTTGCTGTCGCGGATTGTGTTAAGCTCCTCGCTCGTTTTAACCGCCTGGCCATCAACCTTTGAGATCATATCGCCCTCGCGAAGACCTGCCTCAGCTGCGCCTGTTCCGTCAACAACGCTTGCAACAAACAAGCCGTACTGCGTTTCAGCAACGTTTATACCTACCAGCGGACGCCCTGTTACATAACCTGTTGACATAAGGTCGTCAATTATAGGCTTTACCTCGGATATAGCAATCGCAAATCCAAGACCTTCAACACCGGTCTGCATAAGCTTTACGGAGTTGATACCGATAACCTCGCCGTACTTGTTGATAAGTGCACCGCCGGAGTTACCTGAGTTGATAGCCGCATCTGTCTGAAGCAGATTGTACGTTCTGTTGTCAACCGTCATGGTCCTGTTCACAGCGCTTATAATACCCTGAGTTACTGTGCCCATGAACTCCATTCCGAGCGGGTTGCCTATTGCGACAGCAAGCTCGCCTACCTCAACTGCTGACGAATCGCCGAGAGTTGCGGCAGTGATTTCCTTATCCGTATCTATCTTCAGCACAGCTATATCTGTCTTTTCGTCCTGACCTACGAGCTGAGCAGTGTACTCATCACCCGTGTTCAGTATAACGCTTATCTCAGTTGCACCGTCTATAACGTGCTGGTTTGTTACAATATAACCGCTTGTCGTGATTATAACTCCTGAACCGGTGCCCTGCTCGACTACCTGGTCCTCGCCGTCCTGGTTGCCGTAGTAATAGTATCTGCCGCTGAACGGATCATAATACCTTTTCGGCTGTACTTTTGTTTTGTTTATAACGCCGACAACGCTCGGTCCAACCTTCTGGGCAATCTCCGGAACCGTAAGAACCTGCTTGCCGTTTTCCATCGTTGATGCTGTGTTAGAAATCTGAGCTGCGCCGTTGTCGGAGCCGCCCTGCTGTGTTGAAGATGTGCTCCAGTTAACATGGTCAGCTTGTGAATTCTTATTCATTACATACATTCCTGAACCGACTATTCCGCCCGTAAAAATACTTGCTGCAAGTGCCGAGCTTATGCATGCAAGCCATATTCTCGGCTTCTTATGCTTCTTTTCATGATTTTCATATACTACAAGGTCTGTAGTCTCTGTGTATGGATATTTTTTCATAATTAACGCCTCCTAAGCTAAACGCCACTATGTGTGGATTCACTTACTTTTTATCTTATGCATACATGATACAACACGTTTTTTACATGCGTATGAATAAAAAGTAAATATCTTCGACAACTTTTGTAAACAATTTTTAAACAAATAATATGATTTGTTAAATGAAAATAAAAATTGATATTGAAAAAGTTCAAATAGTATGATAGAATAGTACGAAAGAGGTGAAACGTACATATGAATTATACAGTTATAATGGGACTTACGATACCTTTCCTGGGCACGGCGATAGGCGCCGGCACCGTCTTTTTCATGAAAGAGAAGATAAACGACAGCGTACAAAAAGCACTTCTCGGCTTTGCCGCCGGAGTTATGATGGCGGCGTCGGTATGGTCACTGCTTATACCGGCTCTCGACATGGCGGCGCAGGCGGGCGGCCAGCCATTGATACCTGCCGTTGCCGGGTTTTTGTGCGGAATAGCGTTCCTGCTTCTTCTTGATACGCTTATACCGCATCTTCATATAAACAGCGACCAGCCCGAGGGACGAAGGGCTAACCTGCAAAAAGCGTTCATGCTCGTGTTTGCAGTAACGCTTCATAATCTGCCGGAAGGAATGGCGGTCGGTGTTGTGCTTTCCGGAATGCTCACAAACCACGCCGTTATCTCCGTCACAGCGTCGCTCGCTCTTGCTGTCGGCATCGCGATACAAAACGTGCCTGAGGGCGCTGTTATCTCCGCTCCGCTTGTAAGCAGCGGGCTTTCAAAGGGAAAATCTTTCGGCTACGGGGTGCTTTCCGGAGTGGTCGAACCGATAGGAGCAATACTCACCATTTTGCTCACGTCATGGATAACGCCCATTTTGCCGTTTATACTGGCGTTTGCGGCAGGGGCTATGATTTACGTGGTGGTTGAGGAGCTGATTCCTCAGTCTCAGGCCGGAGAACACAGCAATATAGGCACAGTCGGCGCCGCGCTCGGCTTCGCACTGATGATGGTTCTGGACATCGCGCTGGGATAAAATAAAAAAAGGGGCTAAGCATTTGGCTTAGCCCCTTCGTTTTTGTCCGCTGTGCGCTATTTTAACATCTCCAAAAATCAAACAATTCCCTGAGCCATCATAGCATCTGCCACTTTAAGGAATCCTGCAACGTTTGCGCCGAGCACGAGGTTCTTGTTTCCGCCTACCTGTGCACCGTACTCATCTGCTGCTGCTGATGCGCTCTTGTAGATGTTTACCATGATATCGTGAAGCTTTGCGTCTACTTCTTCAAATGTCCATGAAAGTCTCTGTGAGTTCTGACTCATTTCGAGAGCTGATGTAGCAACACCGCCGGCATTTGAAGCCTTACCGGGTGCGAAGTATACACCATTTTCCTGGAGGTACTTTGTAGCGTCAAGAGTTGTGGGCATGTTAGCGCCCTCTGCTACTACCTTGCAGCCGTTTGCAACGAGCATTTTTGCATCGTCTATGAGAAGCTCATTTTGTGTAGCGCACGGAAGTGCAACGTCACACTTAACGCTCCAGATGCCTTTGCCCTCTGTGTATTTAGCGTTCAGTCTGTACTGAAGGTATTCCTTGATACGTCCTCTCTTAACCTCTTTTATTTCCTTAACAGCTGCGAGGTCGATTCCTTCCTCGTCATATATCCAGCCGTTTGAATCTGAAAGTGCAACTACCTTGCCGCCGAGCTGATGAACCTTCTCTGTTGCATAGATAGCAACGTTACCTGAACCTGAAACAACAACTGTCTTGCCTGCAAAGTCCGTGCCTTTTTCCTTGAGCATCTCGTTTGCAAAATATACGAGTCCGTAGCCTGTTGCCTCTGTTCTTACGAGCGAGCCGCCCCATGTGAGGCCTTTGCCTGTGAGAACGCCCTCGTAGCAGTCACGGATTCTCTTGTACTGGCCGTACATAAATCCGATCTCTCTTGCGCCTGTTCCGATATCGCCTGCCGGTACGTCTGTGTCTGCGCCGATGTGACGGTAAAGCTCTGTCATGAAGCTCTGGCAGAATGCCATTACCTCACGGTCTGACTTGCCCTTAGGATCGAAATCAGATCCGCCCTTGCCGCCGCCGATGGGGAGGCCTGTAAGCGAGTTCTTGAAAATCTGCTCGAAGCCGAGGAACTTGATGATACCGAGGTTAACTGACGGATGAAGTCTGAGTCCGCCTTTGTAAGGACCGATTGCGCTGTTATACTGAACTCTGAATCCGCGGTTTACCTGAACCTTGCCGTTATCGTCAACCCATGGTACGCGGAACATGATCTGGCGCTCAGGCTCAACCAATCTTTCGAGAAGAGAAGCAGCTTCATACTCGGGATGCTTATCAAGCACCGGCTGAAGTGACTCGAGAACCTCTGTAGCAGCCTGGATAAATTCCGGCTCACTGGAGTTCTTCTGCTTTAACTGTTCAAGAACTTTTTCTGAATAAGACATTATGTAAACACTCCTTCAATATAGCTTTTTGAGTTTAAACCCACATCGTTTTTATTCTATCATTATTCATTTTAAAAGTCAACATAATTCAACTTTTTTATAAAAATTTCGGTAATATTTATAGTCTTAACGCATTTTTTAGGGTATAGAGCTAAAAAAAGTTATTACAGATTAACATTTCTGCGTTTGAGAACTGTTATAATTATGCACGGAATCGGTATAGAAGCAACAAACTGTGCAATATTGAACGGAATTGTGGCAGTTGCGGAAACGAAGCTACCGTACAAAAGCGAGTCGGTTACGTAGTAGCCCGCTGTCAGAATTATTCCGCCTGCCAGAAACGAAACGGCAGCAGCAGCCTTTCCTTTGTTCATTTTAGCGTACACCGCCCCTGCCGCGCCGCCCATAGCGGCTTTAATAATCAGCGTGGGAATGGCATAAACAGGCGACACAAGCAGGTCGGCTATTACTCCGCCGAGCGCGCCGACGACAGCAGCACCGCCGGGACCTACCATAAACGCGGCAAGATATATTATGCTGTCACCAAAGTGCACATACCCGCTCGTAGAAAGTACAGGCACATGATATACAAGCGTCAGAAGCGCTGTCATAGCCGTTAAAATTGAAACAAGTGTTAATTTTCTTATGTTCATGATTACACTTCCCTAAACAGAATATATTTGCGACGTGAGATTTTCCTTCGTAAGCTCCGCATATTCTCCGCACTTAAGCGCGCTGTCAAGGTGCAGGCCGCCGATTGAAACGCGCTTCAGGTACGTCACCTTTTTGCCGCACTTTTCGCACATTCGTTTCACCTGGTGAAACTTGCCCTCGCTGACTGAGATATAAATCTCGTTTTTGTTTTCCGTAAACTCAAGCTTTGCCGGGAGCGCCGTAAAATCGCCTAGATCCATGCCGGAGGCGAAAAGTTCCGCGTCAGCGTCCTCCATAGGCAGATCCGTCACCGCAAAATATTTTTTAACAACATTCTTTTTTGGCGATATGAGCTCGTGAGTGAGTGCGCCGTCGTTTGTAAGTATTAAAAGGCCTTCTGTATCTATGTCGAGCCTTCCGACCGGGAACGGCTCAAAGCGCCTGTGCTCATCCCGCAAAAGCTCCGTCACGCACCGCTGCTTTTTGTCCCACACTGCCGATACAAAGCCTGCCGGCTTGTTCATGACAAGGTAAATAAACTCCCTGTACACAATCTGCTCGCCGCCGCATATAACTGTGTCGGAATTTTCATCAACCTTGAAATCCGCCTTAACAGCCGTAACGCCGTTCACCGTCACCGCGCCTGATTTTATCAGCTTTCGCGCCTCGCTCCTCGTAAAGGCTGTACCCAGAAATTTATCAAGCCTCATAGCTTCCACCTCCGCTCTTGAACGATTATAGCACATCACCGTTTTATACGCAACACATTTACAAAATTTTTTTGACTTTGCGTTAAAAAACGTATTGCTTTTCAGTGCGGCAGATGATATAATGCTTATAAGAAGTGATTGGGAGGTCCTGGAAAAATATTTGATTTTAAAGAAAACACCGAATTTGACATAATCGGCATGGGAGAGGTTATGCTGAGACTTTCACCGCCGGGAAAAGAAAAAATTTCACAGAGCGAGACATTTGAAAAAAATGCCGGCGGCTCTGAGCTTAACGTCGTTTCGGGCGCCGCTATGCTGGGTCTTAGAAATGCCATTATCACCAAGCTTCCGAAAAGCAAGATGGGGCACTTTATCAGAAACAAGATAAGATACGGTAACGTCTCCGACGACCACATTGTGTATGACAGTTCTGACGAAAAACGGCTCGGTATTTACTACTACGAAAGCGGAGCATATCCGAGAAAATCGTCATGCATTTACGACAGGGCATCATCATCAATGTGCTCGCTTACGATGGACGAGATAAGCCCTGATGTATTCAGCCAGGCAAAGATATTTCATATCAGCTCAATCGACGAGATACGTTCAGTAATAGCGTCGCATAAGGCGACAGGGCCGCAGGACGAGATGGTGAGGTAAAAATCAAAAAGACAGAAATTTTTGTGTAAATTTCTGCCTTTTTTTATTATACATTTAGATAGCACAATATGCTGCCTGCCGTATTGAACAGCACCCCGTACACGGCAAGAAGCGCAAGCGGATATGAAACCTGTTTTTTTCTGTACGCAAACGCTATTATTACGGTTGCCGCGACAAGACAGTCGTTTGTGTACCTGTTGCCGAACTGCCAGCCGCCCATCGTTTTATGAAGCACTATGCACAATAGCTCGGCAAGTATGGTTACAAGTGCAGTAATAACGATTCTTCCGTCCTTCCTGAGTCCCTTCACAGCACAGTAAACCGCGACTGCAAAGACGGGGCTTGCGAGGAACATATTCATTCCGTCAAACCTTTGCATTACAAGCTTTCCGTCTGAAATCTGCGGAAACCTTATAAGCGAATAAAGATTCGCCTTGAGGTAGTACGGGCTGAACTGACCATGCGCCGCCTGCGTGAACTCCGGCAGGTAGTTATGCCCGAACTCGAAAATATTTCCGAACCGCGAATAGTTAAGCCACATATAAAACACAGCCATTACCGCGGCGCCGGAAAACCAGCTCCACTTTCTGAAAAGAAGTGAAACGCCATTTCCGTACTGCTTCATGAGTATCAGACAAAGAAGCGGCAGGTACAGAATCTGAAACGGTCTGCACCCGACGGCAAACGACCACATCAAAAAGCACAGAAAGCCTTTTTTCCGCATGGCGAAATAAACAGCCGCCGCCGTAAGAGTGTAGCACATATTCTGAGCGATAAACCACACCCATGCGTTCGTGCTGACAAAGAGCAGATTTGAGCCGCACGTAAAAAGAAGGGCATATATCAAAGCGTTTGTATCAGACATCTCGCCGCGCCTTAATATAAGGTATGTTATAACTGCCCCGGCTATTGAAAACGCGAGTGCGAAAAGCCCGTCAAATACCGGCAGACCAATAAGAACAAACGGAAAGTATAGCACCGACGGAAACGGCGGAAAGCTCACGAAATACCTGTAATCGTAAAACGCAAGCTCAAGGTGCGAGTAGTTCCTGCCAAGATCGAAGCTTCCGTCAGCCCATGCCTGAGCCTGGAGAACGTACGAGTTGTACGGATTCGGCGAAAGCGGAGAATTTCCCGAAAACACCCACACAATCATGTGTACTATAAATATACACAGCGAAACTAACAGTATATTCTTATCAAGTGATTTCTTCATCATACATTAAATCTGAAAAGGACGATATCCCCGTCCTTCATAACGTAGTCCTTGCCCTCTGAGCGGACAAGCCCCTTTTCCTTTGCCGCGTTCATTGAGCCGCACGCCATCAGGTCGTCATATGCCACCACTTCAGCGCGGATAAAGCCGCGTTCAAAATCCGAGTGTATTTTCCCTGCCGCCTGCGGCGCTTTTGTTCCGGCGGTGATTGTCCATGCCCGCACCTCAGGCTCGCCTGCTGTGAGGTAGCTTATAAGGCCGAGCAGTCTGTAGCTCGCTTTTATGAGCCTGTCAAGCCCCGACTCGGAAAGGCCCATCTCCTCAAGGAACATCTTCTTTTCATCGCCGTCAAGCTCCGATATTTCCTCCTCAATCTTTGCGGAAACGGGCATCACCTCAGAGTTTTCAGTCTCTGCAAGCGCCTTTACCCTGTTTACAAAATCGTTGTTTTCTATGCCCTTCACAAAGTCGTCCTCTGCGACGTTTGCGGCGTATATTACGGGCTTCATGGATATGAGCGCAATCTCCTTCATGATAGGCGCCTCTTCCTCCGAATAGTCAAGGCTCCGCGCCGGCTTCCCGTCCTCAAGCACCGCTTTTACGCGCTCCAAAAGCTCAAGCTCTGCCGCAAGCGACTTGTCGCCTTTCATCGCCTTTTTTGTCCTGTCAATTCGCCTTTCAAGGACCTCAAGGTCGGAAAAAATAAGCTCAAGATTTATCGTTTCAATGTCGCGAATCGGGTCAACCGAGCCTTCAACGTGCGTTATGTTTTCGTCCTCAAAGCACCTTACAACGTGAACTATTGCATCAACCTCGCGGATATGCGACAAAAATTTGTTGCCCAGTCCCTCGCCGCGGCTCGCTCCTTTCACAAGCCCCGCTATATCGACAAACTCGATATACGCGCGTGTCACCTTCTTCGGATGGTACATATCCGCAAGCCTGTCTATCCTCTCGTCTGGCACGTCCACCACGCCCACGTTCGGCTCTATAGTGCAAAACGGGTAATTCGCCGATTCGGCTCCCGCCTTAGTTATCGCATTAAACAGTGTCGACTTTCCCACGTTCGGGAGTCCAACAATACCTAATTTCATTTTATTTTACAACTCCTTATTTCGCTCGGATTAAAATCAGTTTATATTATACCATGTATTGCCTGGTTTTGCAATAGCAAAATTTCAGCAGTTCCCGGGAAAATGTCAAAATTACCGCTATTTGCATTACGGTTTGTGATACGATAAAGTATGTACGACTGAAAACAGGGAGGATCTTATGGGCAAGCATGATAAGGAAGAAAAGGCATTGATTTGTAAATAATCTATGAATTTTACAGCATAAATTATAAAAAATTTGCTGAGACTATTTATTATTTTATATTTGTGTGATACAATAACAGTGATTACATAAAAGCTGCTTTAAAAAAGCCGCTTAATTGATGGGATGTCAAATAAGTTTACACCGGACAAAACGGGTGGCTTCAGTCACCTGCTCCGGGCGGTTCGTTTATTTTGCGGCATCCTGCGGAATTGGAGGGATTGACATGGCAAACAATAAGGTTCTTGTGGTAGATGACGATGCGCATATCGCGGAGCTGATAAAGCTGTATCTTGAAAAAGAGGGGTACAAGGCGAACGTGGCTCAAAACGGAGCGGTAGCTTTGAAGATGTTCAAGGAGGAAGCGCCGTCTATTGTCATACTTGACGTGATGATGCCGGAGATGGACGGCTGGCAGGTATGCCGCGAGATAAGAAGAATAAGCAATATACCAATTATAATGCTGACGGCAAAGGGCGAAACGTTTGACAAGGTTCTCGGCCTTGAGCTCGGCGCGGATGACTATATGGTAAAGCCGTTTGAGCCGAAGGAGCTTGTGGCAAGGGTAAAGGCGGTTCTGAGGAGATTTGAATCAAACGACACTCAGACGATGAAAGAGATAGTCTACCCCAACCTTTCAATAAACCTTTCAAATTACGAGCTCAAAATAGCCGGGAAGATAGTGGAGATACCCCCGAAAGAGCTTGAGCTTCTGTACTTCCTTGCATCAAATCCGAACAGGGTGTTCACGAGAGAACAGCTCCTTGAGGACGTGTGGGGCTTTGACTGCTACGTTGATTCAAGAACGGTTGACGTACATATCAAGCGTCTGCGTGAAAAGCTTGACGGTGTAGAGGGCAACTGGTCTATAAAGACCGTGTGGAGTGTGGGCTATAAATTCGAGGTAAGGTAACGTGAAAACCATGCGTCGCATCTTAACTGTTTTCAGGGGTATAAGCATAAAAATATGTCCCTCAAATCAGGCAGTGCGCTTCGTTTTCACGTTTTGCAGAATGGAGATTTAACATGTTTAAAAGCATATTCGGCCGCCTGTTCTGGACGAATATCATTATCATCATGGTGGTGTTCATGACGGTAGCGGCGGCGATGTCCGTTTTTGTAAACAACTATATGTCGGACAGGCAGTACGACATGGCGCTCAAGCTCTCCGACACGATAAATTACTGGACGGGCTTTCTTCAGGTGGAAAACAACAACGTCCGCTCCCGGAATTTTTACAGGGAAACGCTGAAAGGGTGGGCGGACTTTCTGAGCGCTGATATAATCGTATCCGACCTGGACGGCAACATTGTCGAGACGACAAACGAAGATGTGACATCCGTCCCGCAGCAGTTTTTGGATAGCGTGAAGCGCGGCGAAATCATACGCCAGACAGGCAGGTTCACAACTGCGTACTCCGGCAAGATATTCGTTGTGGCGATACCGATAGAGTACTACGGCAACATAATAGGCGGTATGTACGTAAACACGCACGTGCCGACGCTTACCAAAATGACCGGCACTCTGCTTTTGTGGTTTCTGCTGTCGTCGCTCATATCCATACTTGCGGCGTTTGCTCTGATATACGGGCAGTCGATGAAAATTTCAATGCCTATCAACAAGATAAACAAAGCGGCTCTCGACATAGCGGCAGGCAATTTTGACGAAAGGATAAAGGTTACAAGCAAGGACGAGATTGGCCAGCTTGCCTCGTCGTTTAACTTCATGGCAGATTCGCTTGAAAAGCTGGAGGATATGCGTTCACGTTTCGTAAGCGACGTATCGCATGAGCTGAGGACGCCGATGACAAGCATATCGGGGTTTGTTCAGGGAATGCTCGACGGGACGATACCTCAAGATAAGCAGGAATACTACCTTAAAATAGTGCTCGACGAATCGACAAGGCTTAAAAAGCTCGTGACAGACATGCTCGAGATGAGCAAGCTGTCAAGCAGTGAATACAAGCTGAACGTAACTGAGTTTGATTTTGCGGAGCTGGTGAGGATATGCGTTATAGGCCTTGATCAGAAGATTTCAGATAAGTCACTGGAGCTTGAAATAAATTTTGAGCATGACAAAATACCCGTGTGCGCCGACCGCGACGCTATACAGCGAGTGGTGATAAATCTCCTTGATAACGCTGTAAAATTCAGCTATCCCAACACAAAGATTGATATTGCTGTAAGGTGCGACAGCAAAAAGGCGTATTTCAGCGTCGGGAACTTCGGCGAGGGCATAGAAAAAGAGGATTTGCCGCACATTTTCGACAGGTTTTACAAAACGGACAAATCGCGTACAAAAAGCTCGTCAGGCGCCGGGCTCGGTCTGTCGTTTGTCAAAAACATCATGGTTTTGCACAAGCAGAGCGTGTGGGTGGACAGCCACGAGGCAAAAGAGGGCAGCGGCGTAAAATACACAAAATTCACTTTTTCACTTGAAAAAGCGTGATGAAAGGCAGTGGCTTCCTTGAAAAAGGTTTTAACAATAGCCGGCTCGGACTCAAGCGGCGGAGCCGGGATACAGGCTGATATAAAGACGATAGCCGCAAACAATATGTACGCCATGAGCGTTATAACGGCGCTTACAGCGCAAAACACGCTCGGGGTGCGCGGTGTTCTTGAAGCGGACGCGGATTTTGTAAAGCTTCAGCTCGACTGTATTTTTGATGACATTTTCCCGGACAGCGTAAAAATAGGCATGGTTTCAAATGCGCAAATCATAGAAACGATAGCATCAGCTCTCACAGAGCGCGGTGCAAAAAACATTGTTTTAGACCCGGTCATGGTCGCGACAAGCGGCAGCAGCCTGCTCGGCGGCGGAGCGCAGGGGGCGCTTGTGAAATACCTTATACCTGTTTCCGACATAATAACACCGAATATTCCGGAGGCTCAGTGGCTGACGGGAATGAGCATAAAAACGGAATCGGACATGGAAAGTGCGGCGCGGCTGATGCACGAAAAATGGGGTACGGCTGTGCTTGTAAAGGGCGGTCACTCCGGCTCGGACGCGTCTGACTACCTTTTCTCAGACAGCGGCGGCGTGTGGTTTAAATCCGCAAGAATCGACAATCCCAACACGCACGGCACCGGCTGCACGCTTTCTTCGGCGATAGCGTGCGCACTTGCGGACGGCAGGAGCATGGAGGACAGCGTAAGGCTTGCAAAGGAATACGTGACGGGCGCGATAGCGGCAGGGCTTGATATAGGCCGCGGCAGGGGTCCGCTGATGCACAACTTTAAGACGGTGCAGGGAAGTGAATAAATTTTCACTTCCTTTTTTATTGTTTCCATATATCCGGGAGCGGCGCTGACCGGCTTTGCCCTCCGCCCCCGGCGACATAAAACAGACCAAAAATTTATATAAATTTATATACTTTATCTATTGCAAAACAATTCTTTCTATTATATAATAGTATATATTGGTGCGGTAAATTTTATCCGGAAGGCGTGATGTTGTTTGAAAATTCTTGTAGTGGACGATGAAAAATTGCTCGTAAAGGGCATAAAATACAACCTTGAACAGGAAGGGTATACGGTGGAAACGGCATTTGACGGCGAAGAGGCGGTGCGCCTTGCTCACGACGATTCTATCGACCTCATACTGCTTGACCTCATGCTACCGAAAATGGACGGGCTTTCCGTGTGCAGGAGCGTGAGAAGCTTCTCAAATGTGCCAATCATCATGCTCACCGCGAAAAGCGAGGATATTGACAAAATACTCGGCCTCGAATACGGAGCCGACGATTATATAACGAAGCCGTTTAATATACGTGAGGTTTCCGCAAGGATTAAAGCGATACTCAGACGGATAAACCCCGTCAAAAAGGGTGACCGCGACAAGATACTCGTATCAGGCGACATAACACTCGATTACAATTTCAAGCGCGTCACGATAGGCGAAAAGACGTGCGAGCTCACGGCAAAGGAATTTGATCTGCTTGAGCTGTTCCTGAAAAATCCCGGCAAGGTGTACACAAGGGAAAATCTTCTTGATATAGCATGGGGCTTTGACTACCCGGGCGATGTGAGAACTGTCGATGTTCACATTCGCCGTCTTCGCGAAAAGATAGAGAAAAACCCTGCCGAGCCTGAATATATAAAGACAAAATGGGGTGTTGGCTATTATTACAGAAAGGATTAAAAAGCACTTTAACATAACGCTTAAGCTGCGGGTGAGCGGCATATATCTTGCCGTCACAAGCGCAGCTTTAATTGTCGCGGCTTTTTTTGTCATGACCGCCGCGTCAAACACGCTGTACGAGGACAAAAGCGCCGATCTTTTTGCCAAGGCTAATATCATAGCGGAGAGCATGGTTCAGACAGACGATACGGAATACGTAAAAAGCCTTATGTCGCAAAGCCTTGCCGGAACGGGTATAAGAGGCGCGCTGCTAAGCAGTGCCGGCTCGGTCATATACGATACGGTAGAGCAGTCTCAGTCTACGGGAAAAATATTATCAGGAGGCGTAATAGCCGCCGCACAGGCCGGCGGTCAGGAGCAGGAACTGACAACAGCTGAGACGGGCGAGCTCATTTTATCTGCCGCAGTCCCCGTAAACGACAGGGGCGCTGTAACGGGTACAGTTTATCTTACACGGCAAATGACCGATGTGACCGACGTATTGGCACAGCTGCGGCTTTGCCTTATAATATTCGGGCTGTTCATGCTTGCAGTGGTGTTCCTTCTGAGCATAAGCGTGGGGGCTGTTGTCACGTCGCCGCTGAGCGATTTCATATCCACTGCTCAGGAAATTTCAAAAGGTAATTTTGACAGCCGTATAAAGCTGCGCGGCAACAAGGAAATAGACAAGCTTGCAGAGGCAATGAACTATATGTGCTCAGAGCTTGAGCATCTTGAATCAAAGCGCCGCAAATTCGTGTCGGACGCTTCTCACGAGCTGAAAACGCCAATGGCTACGATCAAACTGCTGTGTGACAGCATAACGGCGACAGAGAATCCAGACCTCGGCATGGTGCGTGAATTTCTGTCCGACCTCAGCGAGGAAGTAGACAGGCTTACGAGGATTATAGACAACCTTCTCGCCATGACGAAGATAGACTCCGGGGAGATTCAGCTTTCCAAAGAGCTCGTTGACTTCGGAATGATGCTTCAAAAAATTAAAAACAAGCTCACGCCGCTTGCGATGAGCAAGAACATAACGGTAACGCTTGACGTTCAGGCTGATATGATGCCCGTCATGATAGACTATGACAGGATATGGGAAGCGGTGTATAACATAGTTGACAACGCCATAAAATACTCAAAAATAGGCGGCGGCGTGCTGATAAAATGCGGCTGTACCGCGGGCGAGCTGGTGCTTGAGGTATTCGACTCAGGCCCCGGAATACCGGACGAATTCAAAGAGCGCATTTTTGAGCGGTTTTACAGGCTGGACGACTCAAGGGCGAGGGAGACGGGCGGAACGGGGCTCGGTCTTTCAATATCAAAGGAAGCGGTTCTTCTTCACGGGGGAGATTTGCGGGCTGAAGACAATCCCGACGGCGGAAGCTGCTTCATAATGCGGTTACCGATAAATGAGGAAAGCGACAAAAGGAGCTGACCAAGATGAAAACAAAGAAAAAACTGCTGCTTGCAGCTGCAGCTGCCGCTGTCGTGGTAATTTGCGGGGTCATTTTGTTCTTCGTTCTGCGCGGCTCGGGGAGCCTGCCCGTGTACCTTTTCTTCATAGATGAAAGCGGGCATCAGCTCGAAGCAGACGAGTCAAGCGTGAAATTTCAAAGCCCGGAAGAGATACCGGCGGCGGTGATAGAACAGCTCAAAAGCGGCTCTAACAACCTGCGGCTTAAAAGCCCTGTTGCTGACGGAGCGAAAGTTAACTCTGTTTCATTCGACGGCGGCGACAGTATAATAGTAGATTTCTCAGAAGAATTTCTTACGGGCAATGCAGAGCTTGACGTTATGAACACATACGCCGTAATAAAATCCATCTGCAGCGCTGCGCCGTATTTCACCTCAGCGCGGGTTAAGGTGACGGCGGCGTCTGAGCCGGTTCACACAGGTGACTGCACGGAGATAGGCTACGTTTCGGGCTCGGACATAAAAACGAGTCCGTCATACGATATGACGGAGGCGGTGCAGTGCGTTTTGTATTACAGGGACAAAACCACGGGTGCTCTGCGCGGCGAACAGAGAAACATCGCGCTCATACAAGGTGAAAACATGGAAACTACACTTGTAAAAAGCCTTATTGAAGGTCCGGTAAGCGAGGAGCTGAGCCGCGTTTTTGACAAGAGTACAAAACTCATATCGGCACAGACGGTCGACGGCATATGCTACGTCAATTTCAGGCACGCACCGTCAGGGGAAAATGCGGAGGCGGCAGTCAGGTCGCTTGTCGGAACGCTTATGCAGCTCGAGTCGATAGAGGGAGTGCGTCTGCTTGCCGGAGGGAAAACAGTGGCAAGTATCGGAAGCTTGGACACAAGCAGAATATTGACAGAATGAATTAGAAGAAACAGCAGTAAAATTGGAGGTTAACATGGCGCTTGACGCATTGGCGGTAAAATGCCTTACAGATGAAATAAAAAACGCGGTTTCGGGCGGCAGGATAGATAAAATATACCAGCCCGAACGCGACGAAGCGGTTCTTCTCATACGCACATTCACCGAAAATTACAGGCTTGTGCTGTCGGCGAACGCGTCAAATCCGAGAATGCATTTCACAAAAACGCACAAGACAAATCCGCAGACGGCGCCTATGTTCTGCATGCTTTTGAGGAAGCACCTTGCCGGCGGAAAGATAACTGACGTGCGTCAGGAGGGCTTTGAGAGAACAGCCGTAATAGACGTTGAAAGCTATAACGAGCTCGGCGACCTTACGGTTAAGCATCTTATAATAGAAATAATGGGCAGGCACTCGAACATAATTATGACTGATGCCGATATGTTGATAATCGACTGCATAAAGCGGATAGACATTACAGTCAGTTCGGTAAGGCAGGTTTTGCCCGGAATGAAGTATGAGCTTCCGCCGAAGCAGGATAAGACGCCGCTTCCTGAGATAACTTCCGTTACCGTAAAAAACAGGGAGCTTCCGCTCGAAAAAGAGCTTCTGTCGCAGATTTCGGGGATAAGTCCGCTCACTGCACGGGAAGCTGTATACCGCGCGTACGGAAGGTGCGGCATATGTGCGGCGGAATGTGCAGACCTTGCGCCGCTTGGGCGCGAGGTAAAAAGGCTCGCGGAAGATGCGCAGAAAGATAAATTTACGCCATGCGTTCTCAGCGACGCGTCCGGGAAGCTGACGGAGTTCAGCTCAATAGACATCCGCCAGTACGAAAACGCATATGCGGTGCGTTATTTTGAGTCCATGAACGAGGCTATTGACGAGTTCTTCACGGGCAGGGACGCATCTGAGCGAATGAGGCAGAAAAGCGCCGACATCGTCAAGCACATACACACGCTCCTTGAACGCGCATACAAAAAGCGCGTCATACTCACCCAGACAATAAAAGACGCGTCAAGACAGGACGAGTACAAGATGAAGGGTGATATTATAACTGCAAACCTTTACGCGATCAGGGAAGGAAGCGACAGCGCGGAGCTTGTCAATTACTACTCCGAGGACCAGAGCCTCGTCCGCGTATCGCTCGACCCGTCGCTTACTCCTCAGCAAAACGCTCAGCGCTATTACAAAAAGTACAGGAAAGCTAAAACGGCAAAGACAGAGGCGGCGGCGCAGTCAGAGCAAAACGACATATCGATACAATACCTTGAAAGCACGCTTGCGGCTGTGGAAAACTGTACGAGCGAGGCTGATATAAACGCGATACGCGCAGAGCTTGCCGAGCAGGGGTACATGAAAAGAAGCTCAGCAAAAAAAGGTCAGAGAGCGGCCGCATCAAAGCCGCTTCATTTCGTAGTTTCCGGCTTTGACATCTATGTCGGTAAAAACAATACGCAAAACGACCGTCTGACACTGAAATTTGCAAACTCGGGCGACATCTGGTTTCACACAAAGCAGATACACGGCTCGCACGTAATAATAAAGCTTGGCACAGACAAAAATGTTCCCGACAGCGTGCTTACGGCGGCGGCGCAGCTTGCCGCGTTTTATTCAAAGGCACGCGGCTCAAATCAGGTGCCGGTTGACTACACATATGTGAAAAACGTCAAAAAACCGAACGGCGCCAAGCCGGGAATGGTGATTTACGAAACATACAAAACTTTATATGTCACTCCCGATGACCACGAAAAGGAGAAAGCACAGTAATGAAGCTTATCACGAACAGGAAATACTATGCAACCACTCTTAAAATAGCTATACCTATTGCTCTGCAAAACCTCATCACGTTTGCGACAAGCATGATGGACACGCTGATGCTCGGAAAAGCCGACTCAACGGGCGTGTTTCTTTCATCGTCATCGATAGCAAACCAGCCGTTTTTTATACTCACTATGATATGCTTCGGGCTTTCAGGCGCCGGAAGCGTGCTCGCGGCGCAGTACTATGGCAAAAACGATATGAACAGCGTCAGGAAAATATTTGCGCTTATAGTCAAAACGGCGTCTGTATTCGGAGTTATAATGGGGCTTGCCGCGCTTATTATGCCTGAATTTTTAATGAGTCTTTACACGAAAAACGAGCAGTTTATAGAAGCGGGCGCAAAATACCTTCGGATAATGGGGCTTGCGTATTTCATATTTGCACCGTCAAACACCATGACGTGTCTTTTGAGAAGCGTGGAAACAGTCAAAATTTCAGTGGTGGTAAACTCAGTATCGTTTTCGCTTAACGTATTTTTGAACTGGGTGCTCATTTTCGGAAATCTCGGCGCGCCGGCACTCGGAATCGAAGGTGCGGCAATAGCCACGCTCGTCGCAAGAGTGAGCGAATTTGTTATAACGTGGATATATGTGTTTTTTATCGAAAAGCGGCTCCTTTTCAAGCCGAAAAGCTTTTTGCTCAAAAGCGGATACCTGCGCGGCGACCTGCTTCGCTACGGCTCGTCTGTGTTTATAATAGAGTTTGCATGGTCTCTTAACATGACGGCACAGGCGGCTATATTCGGACATATTACGTACTCTTCCGGCGACCCGGTTGCGGCGAACTCAATAACGAGCATCGTCCAGCAGCTGTCTTCCATATTCCTTTTCGGAATAGCTAACGCGTCAGCGGTGATGGTCGGCAAGTCGATAGGTGAGGGAAACAGGGAATTTGTAAAACAGCAGTCGTTTACCCTTAATTTGCTTGCAGTAGTGCTCGGAGTTGCGGCGGCAGGCGTTATTATAGCGGTAAGAGAGCCCATACTCGCATTTTACGATTTCCAGCATGATACAATCGAGCTTGCAAGAAGCATGATAAATGTAACGGCAGTCATAATAATATTCGTGTCGTTTGCCGCAATAAACATAATGGGCATACTCCGCGGAAGCGGAGATACGAAATTCTGCCTCATAACAGAGACGGTCTGCATATGGGCAGTTGCTCTGCCGTCCGCGCTCATCGCTTCAAAGCTTCAGGCTCCTGTTCCGGTGGTTTTGGCGCTCATGAGAAGCGACGAGATGCTCAAGGTGATAGTATGTATGTTCAGGTTCAGAAACGACAGGTGGATTCACGTACTTACAAGATAAGAAATATCTGCACAGATTTGTAAAAAAACCGCAGCCTGATGCGGTTTGCCTGTTTTGCTAAGAAAATGCTAAGATTTACCGAATTATATTGTATTATTATGTCAAATTTGATAACATAAAAGTAATCGGATTTTTTTGCAGAAGCAAAAAAATACCTTTAAAAATATACACAAAAAGCGTATGCTCAATCCGAGTTTTTACGTCAAAAACACGGACTCTGCCTGCCCTCGGAGCCGGTCGGCTGTCAAGCCGGACCGGTGGGAGTACAATCTGCGCTTTATCCGGGGGCGTAGCATTATGTGCATTGTCAAAAATATAACAATTTCCGTCTTTCGCGGATTGTATTTTGTACTGTACATAGCCAATGAATGTTTTTTGAAAGGAGGAGTAATTTTATGGGAACAATACCACTGGAGGAAGCTGAACAAATAAGCAGCCTTACCGTATTCGGATTCGGTATGGTACTTGTTTTTGTAGGGCTTATCTGTATCATTCTTATCTGCATGTTGATGGGTGCAATCTTCAAAAACATAAAGGTTAAGGAGGCTCCGGCTCCGTCAACAGCCGCACCTGCCGCAGCAAAGCCGGCAGTTATCGCAAACAAGGGTGATTTTGCAGCAGCAGTAAGCGCCGCAATCGCTGAAGATCTCGGCACCGATGTATCGGGTATTAG
>CALXSX010000049.1 GCA_944391265.1 uncultured Clostridia bacterium
AAGGAAGAGGGCGGACGTCATACTCCGTTCTTCAACAACTACAGACCTCAGTTCTATTTCAGAACAACTGACGTTACAGGCGTTATCACTCTTCCCGAGGGAACAGAGATGTGCATGCCTGGCGATAACGTTGATATGAAGGTTGAGCTCATCACACCGATCGCTATCGAAGTAGGTCTTCGTTTCGCTATCCGTGAGGGCGGCAGAACAGTTGGTTCAGGCGTTGTATCAGCTATCGAAGAATAATCTTTATATTATAAATTTTCCGGCCGCACAGCTTTTGCTGTGCGGCCGTTTTTTTGTGTAAGATTATTTTGCACGATGTATAAGTCTTTATTTAGCTTGACTTTTTTTATGTATTCATATATAATATATCTGCACATTATAGGAAGTGCAGAAAATATTGAACAGAGGTGTTTAAAATGATATTCAGCGATCTTGACAGAATAGTTTTTGCAGGCGATTCAGTGACCGATATGGGAAGCGTACAGCCTGTAGGAGAGGGCTTATTTGAAAACGTGGGCAGAAGCTATGTAAGAGTTATAGAAAATATGCTCGCTGCGTGGTACCCCCGGGTCAGAGTCCGCGTAACAAACTCCGGAATCAGCGGAAATACGAGCCGCGACTTGCTCGCAAGATTCGATCGTGACGTAGTAGCGCTCAAGCCTGACTGGGTGTCGATTTGCATAGGCATAAACGACGTTTGGAGGCAGTTTGACAGCCCGGCTATACCGGAGCACGCTGTTTTGCCTGACGAGTACGAAGCTAATGTTGAAAAGATGATTCTCTCCGTTAAGGGTAAAGTAAAGGGTATTTTTATACTTACCCCCTATTACATGGAACCAAACCGCTCAGACATGATGCGTGCCAGAATGGACGAGTATGTTGCTATCTGTAAAAAATTGGCTGAAAAGCACGGCTGTGTTCTTGTTGATTTTCAGAAGCTGTATGAGGACTACTGCAATATCCGTCATTCTTCATATATCGCATGGGACAGAGTTCACCCGAACCAGGTAGGAGCAACGCTTATGGCAAAGGAATTTCTCAGCAAGTGCGATTTTGATTATAACAGGTAATATCGGAAATATTGACATGAAAAAAACTTTTTTGTATGCGTTCCGGCACAGTCTGCCTGTGATGTTCGGATTTTTTCCGCTAGGCATCGCGTATGGAATATTGATGCAGAGCTCAGGCTATAACGCTCTTTGGACGGGAGCTTGCAGTACGTTTGTTCTCGGCGGCTCGCTCCAGTTTCTAATGGTGAATTTTTTCGGAAGCTCCGTTCCGATTTTAACGGCGGCTCTGCTTGCTCTGCTGGTTAACAGCCGCCATGTATTTTACGGGATAAGCTACATAGACAAATTCAGAAGCTTTGGCGGGCTTGCCAGGTGGTTTCTTATATTTTCTCTTACCGATGAAGCGTATTCGCTCCACTGCTCGCATTATATAGTCCCCGGCGTCAACGAAAAATGGGCGTATGTGCTGACATCGGGTTTTGTAATGTTTTACTGGGTGCTGTTTTCGGTGATAGGTGCGGCAGTCGGCAGTCTCATAACTTTTGATACGACGGGAATTGACTTTTCGCTTACGGCGCTTTTTGCAGTAATAACTATTGACAGTATAAGGGGAGCTGAGAAAAAGTATCCTGCCGCAATCGCCGCTGTTTCGAGCGCCGCGTCGCTTTTTGCTTTTGGAGCGGATAATTTCATTTTGCCGTCGCTTATAATAACAATAGCGTCGCTCATAATCTGTCAGAAGATAGGGGAGGCGGAAGAGAGTTGATACCGGTTGGAAGAAGCATTATAATAATCGCAGTCTGTGCTGTCTGCACATTCGCCCTGAGAGCGCTGCCGTTCTTTGTTTTCGGAAAACGCAAGGTCCCTGAACTGATAGAAAAAATAGGCACTCTCCTTCCTATGGCGATAATGACAACGCTTGTTGTTTTTTGCATAAGAAACGTATCATTTTTTAAGCCGGGTGATTATTTGCCGACTTTTATAAGCCTTGCCGCAGTGACAGCGCTTCATCTCTGGAGAAAAAATACGCTGCTCAGCATCACTGCAGGAACAGTCTGCTATATGATATTGGTACAGCTTGTTTTTTAAGCTGTGATACGTGAAAAAATTTTACAGGAAAAAGTATGATTTTACTTAAATTATACCGTGCAAACCATAGATTTTACAAAGATTTTACATAACCTGCCTTTTGAATTTTACATAGTGTATGTATAATAAAAATGTAATTAAAAAAAAGGAGATTATAATTATGAAAAAAACTTTGGCAATAGCACTTGGTTTAGCACTTTCAATTGCAGCCTTATCAGGATGCTCCGAGGAGCAGGCACAGCAGACAGAGGCTTCCTCACAGTCATCTTCAGCGGGAAAGTCAGTTACAGGAACTGTAGCTACAGACGGTTCAACATCAATGGAGAGTGTTATCGGAGCTCTCGGAGAGTACTTCATGCATGAAAATGAAGGCGTAACATTTACATATAACCCCACTGGTTCAGGTTCAGGTATAACAGCTGTTTCAGAGGGACGCTGTGACATCGGTCTTTCAAGCCGTGCCTTAAAGGACGAGGAGAAGGCATCGGGTCTTGAGGAGACTGTACTTGCATACGATGGTATCGCAATCATAGTTAACCCTGAAAATGCTGTAGCTGACCTCAGCGTTGAGCAGATAGCTCAGATATATAAAGGCGAGATCACAAACTGGTCTGAAGTAGGCGGAGCAGACAGCGATATTGTATTGATAGGCAGAGAAGCGGGAAGCGGTACGAGAGACGGCTTTGAGTCGATTACCGGGACAGAGGATCTTTGCAAGTATCGTCAGGAGCTCACTTCAACAGGTGATGTAATAACAACAGTGTCCCAGAATCCTAACGCTATAGGCTATGCTTCACTTTCAGCAGTTGAGGATACGGTTAAGGCATTGACTGTAGACGGAGTAGAGCCAACAGAAGCTACAATTAAAGACGGAACTTACAAGGTACAGCGTCCGTTCGTATTTGTAACAAAGGCTGATACAAAGCTTACGCCGGCAACACAGGCATTCTTTGATTATGCAACATCAGCTGACGCAGCTGAAATCATCACAAATGCAGGTGTGGTGCCCGCAAACTAAGGACGAGGACTTCAGCGGCACTTTATTAAATAAAGTGCCGCTTTTTTTTGAAAGGTGATTTTCTATGAATAAAAAGGTAAACACAAAAGCTTTGTTTGAAAATATAGTGCACGGAATATTCCTCATACTCGGTCTCATCACTGTCGGCGGCGTTCTGCTCATTACGATTTATCTTATTATATCCGGTATACCGGCTATTAAAGAGATAGGATTGTTTGATTTTCTGTTCGGACAAAAGTGGGCGTCAACGGCAGCCGAGCCGTCTTTCGGAATACTTCCATTTATACTGACGAGCATTTACGGTACTGCCGGCGCTATAGTCATAGGTGTGCCGGTCGGGTTTTTCACGGCTGTATATCTTGCCAAGATAGCCCCCAAGAAGGTAAAGGTAGTAGTTGAGTCCGCCGTCAGCCTGCTTGCCGGAATACCGTCTGTTGTATACGGACTCGTGGGTATGTACGTGCTCGTTCCGGGAATAAGAGTGCTGTTTAATATCCCTGACGGCGCCAGTCTGCTCGCAGCTATTGTTGTTTTGTCCGTAATGATACTTCCTTCTATTATAAATGTATCGCTTACATCGCTTGAGGCTGTTCCGTCAGAGTACGAGGACGCGTCGCTTGCGCTCGGTGCAACACCTATTGAAACGTATTTTAAGGTGTCCGTTCCTGCTGCCAAAAGCGGTATCGCGGCAGCAGTCGTTCTCGGCGTCGGCCGTGCAATCGGCGAGGCGATGGCGGTAATGATGGTATCGGGCAACGCGGCTAATATGCCGTCGCTTTTCCAGAGCGTACGGTTCCTCACAACAGCAGTTGCAAGCGAGATGTCATATTCATCAGGGCTTCAGAGACAGGCTCTTTTTTCAATAGCCCTTGTGCTGTTCGTTTTCATAATGCTAATAAACGCAACTTTAAACTTTCTCTTAAAGAGAGACAAGGAGAGATAAAAAGATGCTTAACAAGAGAATTTCCGGAAAAAGGAAGCTGTACATCAGCTCTATGAAATTTGTTATGGGAATATGTGCCGCGCTGACGTGCGCGCTCGTCATATTTCTTATTATATACGTGCTTTACAAGGGACTGCCGCACGTAACATGGAAGCTTCTCTCCACCAGCCCGAGCTATCTTTCTAAATCGGTGGGTATTCTTCCCGATATATTGAACACCGTTTACATAGTTATAGCTACAATCATTATCGCTTTGCCTCTTGGAGTGGGCACCGCGATATATCTGACGGAGTACGCACAGAACGAGCGAATAGTTACAATCATTGAGTACGCTGCTGAAACCCTTTCAGGAATCCCATCAATCATATACGGTCTTGTCGGAATGCTCTTTTTCTGCCAGTTCCTCAGCATGAAAACATCGCTTATGGCAGGTGCGCTGACGCTCGTTATAATGAATCTGCCGACGATAATGAGAACTACTCAGGAAAGCCTCAAAACAGTTCCGCAAAGCTACCGCGAGGGAACGTTCGGACTCGGCGCCGGGAAATGGCGTACTATACGCACAGTAGTTTTGCCGAGCTGTGTAGACGGTATTATCACAGGCTGCATTTTGTCAATCGGAAGAATTGTCGGCGAATCGGCGGCGCTTTTGTTCACAGCGGGATTTGCTCATGTCGTGAACAACATAATAGACGGTCTCGGTAGCGCCGGCGCTACGCTTACCGTTGCATTATACGTTTACGCCAAGGAGCAGGGTGATTTCGAGGTTGCTTTTGCGATAGCGGCCATACTTATGATACTTACACTGATTATAAATTCGATTGCGACACTGGCGGGCAAGTATTTTGAAAAGAGGAGAAGCATATGAGTATAATTACTGTAAAAAATTTAGATCTTTGGTACGGCTCTTCACAGGCGCTTAAGAATGTAAATATAGACATCACCGAAAACAGCATAACAGCGCTTATCGGGCCTTCCGGATGCGGCAAATCAACATTTCTTAAAACGCTTAACAGAATGAACGACCTCATTGCCGGCGTTAAGATAACAGGTGATGTAAGATATAAAGGTCAGGACATTTTCGCGCCGTCAACCGACGTCTGCGAGCTCAGAAAGGAAGTCGGCATGGTATTCCAGAAGCCGAACCCGTTCCCGATGAGCGTTTATGACAACATAGCCTACGGCCCGCGCACGCACGGAATAAGAAGCAAGGCTAAGCTTGATGAAATAGTTGAAAGCTCGCTTAAGGGCGCAGCAATATGGGACGAGGTAAAGGACAGGCTCAGGAAATCAGCACTCGGCCTTTCGGGCGGTCAGCAGCAGAGACTTTGCATTGCGCGTGCTCTTGCGGTAGAGCCGGAGGTGCTTCTTATGGACGAGCCGACAAGCGCTCTTGACCCTATTTCAACTTCTAAGATAGAAGAGCTTGCATTTGAACTGAAAAAGAGGTATACTATAGTTATAGTAACGCATAATATGCAGCAGGCGGTACGTATTTCGGACAGCACCGCGTTTTTCCTGCTCGGCGAGCGCGTGGAATATGGCAAAACGGAGCGTATGTTCTCCGAGCCGCATGATAAACGTACTGAAGACTACATTACAGGGAGGTTCGGATAATGAGAAGCAACTTTGACAGGCAGTTAGCACAGCTAAGCAAGGAGCTTATAGAGATGGGCTCTCTTTGTGAGGAAGCAATATCAATTGTAAACAAGGCGCTTGCTGAGGGAGATGTGAGCGTAAGGGAAAAAACACTGCAGCTTGATGAGGAAATCGACGGCATGGAACACACCATTGAAGGCAGATGCCTAAAGCTAATGCTTCAGCAGCAGCCCGTTGCCCGTGACCTCAGACAGATTTCAGCGGCTATAAAAATGATAACCGACATGGAGAGAATAGGCGATCAGGCAAACGACATAGCGGAAATAATCTCGTTTTTGGGCGGACGCACAGGAGCTGAATGTGCGCATATAGGCGAGATGGGGAAAACGGTCATTGACATGGTTACAAAAAGCGTTGACGCATTCATCAAAAACGATGAAAAGGCGGCACAGGAGGTTATTGACCTTGATGATTTGGTCGATAGGAACTTTTTGAAGGTAAAGCAGGAGCTCATAGACATGATAACCAATAACAGGAGCGACGGAGAGTATGCGCTCGATTTGCTCATGATTTCCAAATACTATGAGCGCATAGGCGATCACGCTTCAAATATTGCCGAATGGGTAGTATTTTCAATAACCGGATTTCATAAGGGAGTAGAGGAAATATGATTTGGTGCGTTGAAGATGATGAAAGCATAAGGGATATTGAGATATACACGCTCAGGTCAACAGGCTTCAAGGCGGAGGGCTTTGCAGACGGCGCCGGTTTTTTTGAAGCTCTGAAAAACTCAACACCTGAGCTCATTATACTTGACATTATGCTTCCGGACATGGACGGAGTGAAAATTTTAAGGCGGCTTAAATCATCATCGGATACAGAGCATATACCTGTAATAATGGCAACGGCGAAAGGCATGGAATACGACAAGGTACAAAGCCTTGACATCGGTGCGGACGATTATCTTGTTAAGCCTTTCGGGATGATGGAAATGGTATCGAGGGTGAAGGCAGTGCTCAGGAGATGCTCGTCGGAAAAGAAGAAAACCATCTTAAAAAACGGCGGTATACAGCTTAGTCCTGAGGAACATATTGTCACGGTAAACGGCGAGAGAATAATTCTTACATATAAGGAATTTGAGCTTTTGAAACTTTTCCTGTCCAATATAGGCAGTGTGTTTACAAGGGATAAGCTCCTTAATCTTATCTGGGAGACGGAATACGGCGGTGAGACAAGGACGGTCGATGTTCACATAAAGACGCTGAGGAAAAAGCTTGGAGACTGCGGAGACATGATTGAAACTGTACGCGGAGTCGGATACAGGATGGAGGCGCTTGTATGACCAAAAAAATCTTCAAGTCGATATTTGCGGTGGCGATTGCTGTGCTTGTCGCTTCAATAATCATCATTTTCGGGGTGCTTAACGATTATTTTCAGATGGAGCAGGGAGAGCAGCTTGAAAACGAGCTGTATCTTGTTTCGCACGGCTTTGAAAATGCAGGAGCGAATTATTTTGAAAATTACGACAGCGATAACTGCCGCATAACATGGATAGCTTCTGACGGTACCGTTTTGGCGGATACGGATACAAGCGTTGAAGATGTGGATAACCATGCGGAGCGTGAAGAAGTAAAACAGGCGCTTGAAACAGGCTTCGGAGAGAGCGTCAGGTATTCACAAACGCTTCTTGAAAAAGTGTCGTACGTCGCAAAGCTTCAGCCTGACGGCACCGTTTTGAGAGTGTCCGTTAAAAGCTATACGGCAATACCCATTTTATTAGGTCTTCTTCAGCCGATGATAGTCGTGCTTATTATTGCTGTGGCACTGGCTTCGGTTTTGGCATCGCGAATGTCAAAGCGTATAGTAAAGCCGCTTAACGCCATAGACCTTGAAGAGCCGCTTTCAAACGATGTTTACGATGAGCTTGCGCCTATGATGCGTCATATTGAGCACCAGCGCGCACAGATTTTAAAACAGCTTAATGAAATAAATCGCGACAAGGAAGAGCTCAGCGCGATTACGGATAACTTAGGCGAGGGACTTATAGTTTTGAACAGCGGTCATCTGATAGTCAGTATCAACCCGGCGGCAAAAAAGATATTCGGCGCTGACGATTCCTGCATAGGCAAGGATTTTATTGTGATTGACAGGGAACCTGAGGCGGCAAGCCTCATTGACGAAGCTCTTGTGAACGGACACGGCGAAATACGTATTGACAGGAACGGCTGCGTATACCGGTTAAGTGCGAGCAGGATAGGTGCTCCCGAAGACAATGCAGGTGCTGTAGTTTTGGTGTTTGACATAACGGAAATGGTGTTCGCAGAAAAAAACAGGCGCGAGTTTACAGCGAATGTTTCACATGAGCTCAAAACACCGCTTCAGTCAATAATGGGAAGTGCCGAGCTTATCGAAAAGGGATTGGTCAAAAAGGAGGATATGCCGACGTTTATAAGCAGAATCCGAAACGAGTCCCAGAGACTGCTTACGCTTATAGAGGATATAATACATCTTTCCCATATGGACGAAAACCGCAAAATAGCGTTTGAGGATATCGATTTGTTCGATGTGGTGAAGGAGGTTTGCGATGAGCTTTCTGAAAATGCTGCAAAAAGAAACATCACTGTTACCGTGCAGGGAGAAAGCCTTCACATAAACGCGGTCAGCAGGCTCGTATACGAAATAGTTTTCAACCTGTTTGACAACGCTGTAAAGTACAACACCGACAGCGGAAAGATAGACGTCCGCGTAGCAAAAAGCAAAGAGGGAGCGATTTTTGAGATAACAGATACGGGAATCGGAATCCCGGCAGAGGCGCAAAGCCATGTTTTTGAGCGGTTTTACCGCGTTGACAAAAGCCGGTCCAAGGCGATAGGCGGCACAGGGCTCGGTCTTTCAATAGTAAAGCACGCCGCCAATTATTTAAAGGCAAGAATAGAGCTTAAAAGTCAGCCCGGTAAGGGCACGCAGGTAAAGGTCATTTTCAGATAAGAACAGTGACCTTAATTTGCGTATTTGGAGATAATTGCGAATAAAATAAAAAAAGATAAGAAATACTTATTAAACAAACACCTTATACAATAGAAATCGTCCCCGAAAATACGGACGCAGCCTTTATTTAGTGAATGGAAGTGGCGGAGTTCGTCTACATAAGAGAGTACCATTATTGCGTGCTGAATAAAAACCTGTCAGTATATCAAGGCGGAGATTGTATATTTTATATAGAAGAAGTGTTTTGGATTATGAACAGACTGGTCTGTTTATATACGAAGTTTTTCGGCGCGGAGGGCAGTGAAGCAGCTGTGCCGAAAGATAAATACACTATAACAGGAGATTCCGATATGAAAATAAAATGCTTCAAAAACAGAGAGCTTTCATGGCTTGATTTTAACAAAAGAGTTCTTGAAGAAGCTGCCGACAGCAAGAATCCGCTTTGCGAGAGAATGACGTTTGCGTCTATTTTCAAGAGTAACCTCGACGAGTTTTTTATGGTCAGGGTGGGAATGCTTTACGACAGCATGCTCTTTGACAACGATCCCAAAGAGAACAAAACAAATATGAAAGCGTCAGAGCAGCTTTGCGCGATAGCCGAATCCACACGAAAGCTCATGGCAGAGTGCGACGATGTTTTTGACGAGATAATGGGGGAAGCGCTATGTTACGGGGTGAGGCTCGTTAACTTCAACAACCTGTCCAAGAGTCAGTCAATAGCCATGGAGAAATATTTTGACAGGGAGATACTCCCTCTGCTTTCGCCGCAGATAGTAGGAAGAAAGCACCCGTTTCCCTTCCTTATAAATAAGGAGATTTACGTGCTTGTTGCCCTTGAAACAAAGAAAAATAACGAAAAGATAGGCATAATTCCGTGCAATACGGGGGTTTTCAGCCGCCTTATACCTGCGCTTGACGAGGAGGGCACGTTCATGCTTGCCGAGGAGCTGATTCTTCACTATGTAGCAAAGGTCTTTAACGGCTATAAGATAAAGGAAAAGTCCGTTATGAGGATAGTCAGAAACGCCGACATCAATACGGACGAGGCGTTCAATGACGACGTTGATTACCGCGACGCGATGGAGCGAATAATAAAAAAGCGTAAAAAGCTCTGCCCCGTTAAGCTTGAGTTTTCAAGAAAGCTCAGCAGTGAAACGATAAAGTACATGTGCTCTATGCTCAACCTTGCCGAGGAGCGTGTTTTCAGGTCTACAAGCCCGCTTGACCTTTCGTTCGTGTCCGAGCTTCAGGACTTCTTAAAGGATAAAAAAGAGCTTTTTTACACACCTGTCGAGCCGCAGCCGTCATACATGATTGACGAGAATGAGAGCATAATAGAACAGATAAGAAAAAAAGATGTTCTTCTTTCGTATCCGTACGAGAGCATGAAGCCGTTTCTTAAGATGCTCGAGGAGGCGGCACACGACCCGTCAGTCGTTTCGATAAAGATGACGCTGTACAGAGTGGCGAAATATTCAAAAATAGTTGAGACGCTTATCTCGGCGGCTGAAAACGGCAAGGAGGTTGTCGTTATAGTCGAGCTGCGGGCGAGGTTTGACGAGGAAAACAACATAGAATGGTCGAAGCGGCTTGAAGACGCAGGCTGCAGAATTATTTACGGCCTTGACTTCCTTAAGGTGCATTCAAAGCTTTGCCTTATCGCAAGGAAAACTCAGGACGCGGTTGAGTACATTTCACAGATAGGCACAGGCAACTACAATGAAAAGACGGCAAAGCAGTATACCGACTATTCGCTCATGACATCGTCGTACGAGATAGGCAAAGAGGTTGCCAATGTTTTAAACGAGCTTGCGATAGGGAGGGTAGTAGAGGAATCGCAGCACTTGCTTGTTGCGCCCAAGTGCCTGCAAAACAAGGTTCTTGACATGATAGATGATGAGATAGAAAAGGCTAAGCAGGGTTTTGATGCATATGTCGGAGCAAAAATAAACTCTCTTACCGACAAGAAAATAATTGATAAGCTCATAGACGCGTCCGAAGCCGGAGTTAAGGTGGAGCTTATAGTAAGAGGTATATGCTGCCTCGTCCCGGGAATAAAGGACTATACGGAAAACATTGTTGTAAAGAGCATAGTCGGAAGATTTCTTGAACATTCACGCGTTTATATTTTCGGTGCAGGTGCTGACCCCAGGCTGTATATCAGCTCAGCAGACTACATGACGAGAAATACTATACACAGAGTAGAGGTTGCCGTTCCGATTTATGACAGGCAGATTAAAAAGAGAATCCTTCATATGTTTGACGTAATGATGAGAGATAACGTAAAGGCGAGGATTATGCAAAGCAACGGCAGGTATGTAAGATTTACGGACGGCACAGAGGAGCCTTTAAACTCGCAGGAGTATTTCTATAGGGAGGCATATGCCAGGGCTGCCCGTCCGAAAACCGAAGAGATTGTGCAATAATAGGAGATAACGATATGAAAAAAGTTGGAATTTTAACAAGCGGCGGCGACTGTCAGGGACTTAATGCCGCGATAAGAAGCGTTGCGAAAGCCCTTTACAGGGAGTTCGGGAAAGATATATCAATATACGGCATAAAAAACGGGTATACGGGACTCATTGACGGCGATTATTCGCTTATGGAGGAGAGGGATTTTTCGGGGATACTGACGCTCGGCGGAACAATTCTCGGCACGTCACGCCAGCCGTTTAAGCAGATAAGGAAGTTTGACGGAAACCCGGTAGACAAGGTTGAAAGAATGAAGATGAACTATAAAAAGCTCGGCCTTGACTGCCTGTTCGTGCTTGGCGGAAACGGAACTCACAAGACGGCGAATCTTCTTTCAGAGGAGGGGCTGAACGTGATCACTCTCCCGAAAACCATTGATAATGATATCTGGGGAACTGACATGACGTTCGGTTTTTACAGCGCTGTTGATATAGCGTCCGACGTTCTTGACAGAATTCATACTACTGCAACGTCGCACAGCAGAGTTTTTATTGTTGAAATAATGGGGCACAAGGCCGGCTGGCTCACGCTGTATGCAGGAATGGCAAGCGGTTCGGACATTATACTCATACCTGAAATACCTTATAATATCGATAGTGTTGTAGCAGAGATAGAGCGCAGGGAGAAGACAGGAAAACGGTTTTCCATTCTTGCCGTTGCCGAGGGCGCTGTTTCCGCAGACGAAGCAAAGCTTGAAAAGAAGGAGTTTAAAAAACTCCGCCAGCAGATGAAATATCCGTCCGTTTCATACCGCATAGCCGACGAAATAGGCAAAAAAACAGGCAATGAGGTAAGGGTTACTGTGCCGGGTCATTTTCAGAGGGGCGGCTCACCTTGCCCGTATGACAGAATTCTTGCTACGCGGTTCGGAGCTGCCGCTGCAGCGCTTTTCAGGGAAAAGAAGTACGGAAATATGGTTGCGCTGAGAGATAATGAGGTGGTTGCCGTACCTCTTTGTGAGGTTGCGGGCAAGCTAAAGAGAGTGCCTGCCGACTGCGAGCAGATAGAGGCGGCAAGAAATATAGGTGTAAACCTCGGAGACTGATTCTTTTAACCGTAAGCGCCCGGCCGGGGTAAAATTACAGCGGCTGTAAAAACTTTGTTTTCTACAGCCGCTTTTTTCATGGAACAGAATATCAGCGTGTGTGAAAACATCCGCTTTGTCTATTTCCGCGTCGGTTTTACGTTTACGTCCGGGTTGATTTTTCCGTTTATGCGTCCGTTTGTTTCTTCAAAAGCCCGGATATTCTCTCTGATTAAAACAAGGACGTGGCTGTTTACACTCCGTCCCTCGTAATCAGCAACATAGGCAAGCTTTTTCAGCATTTCTTCCTCTATTCTTATCGATACGCTCTTTATAGCCATACAATCACTCCATAATAAATATATTAAATGTATTTTATAGATATACTGTATATCTATAAAATTTTGGAAACGGAGTGAACAGGTATGGAAAAAAGAAATGTTGCTTTGTCGGTCACAGAAAAATTGTAATTTCCGATAAGCTTTACATCAGGGTCAGAGCAATTATTGAAGATTTAATTATTAACAAAAAAGTGGAAATTTTCTTTTTTGGAAGCAGGAGTGAGTTTAATGATTTGTGTCATCAAACGGTAAGCATTTTAAAAGAAAAATATCCGCATATAAAAAGAATTTACGTCCGAGCCGAATTCGCCGTCATTGATGATGATTATGCCGATTATCTTTTGCGTTATTTTGAAGATACGTATTATCCTCAAAAACTTTTACGCGCGTGTAAAGCTGCATATGTCGAGAGAAATTTTGAAATGATTGATATGAGTGATTTTTGTGTCATCTGCTTAGATGAATCTTATCAACCTGAAAGACGCAAAAACAGCCGCAGCAGCCTGAATGAGTAACAACCCGGGAGCGGAACGAAACTTGCCTGCGATTATGCAATGCGCAAGGATATTACAATCATAAACATTTTTGATAAAAACGGTGACCTGTTTTAATGAAATAAGGTTTTGTGCAAACAATATTTGCCGCTGCTGAAAAGTTTGCCGCATAATGTACATATTTTAAAAACAGCGGGCTGTCCGTTCGGCAGCGCCGCTGTTTTTCACCTTAAGAATTTATTGCGGAAAGCGTTACGTCATTGTCCTTTCCGTCCGCTACGATTCTCGTTCCGTGCTTTATGCCGCCTGTGAGCGAGAGCTTTGCAAGCTTATCCTCGAGCAGCGTCTGTATCGCTCTTTTAAGCGGCCTTGCGCCGTATTTCTGATCGTATCCGTTTTCGAGAATTATCTCCTTTGCCTCCTCAGTAACTGTGAGGGAAGCACCCTTTTCCTCCATCTTCGCGTAAATATCACGGAGAAGAAGGTCTACTATCTGTCTGAGCTCATCTTTTGTGAGCGGCTTGAACGTCACTATCTCGTCTATTCTGTTTAAAAATTCAGGTCTGAAATACTTTTTCAGGCTTTTGTGAACGTTGTCGCTCAGCGTAAGCTCAAGGTTTGAGCCGAAGCCCAGTGCAGACGTTGTAAACTCGCTTCCGGCATTTGTTGTCATTATGATAATGGTGTTTTCAAAGTTTATTATCTTGCCGTGGCTGTCAGCTATCCTGCCGTCGTCCAAAATCTGGAGGAACATATTAAATACCTCCGGGTCAGCCTTTTCTATCTCGTCAAGAAGTATTACCGAATACGGCTTCCTCCTTACCTTTTCCGTAAGCTGTCCCGCATCATCGTAGCCGACATATCCCGGCGGTGAGCCTATGAGCTTTGACACCGAATGTTTTTCCATATACTCGGACATATCGAGCCTTATAAGGGCGTCCTCTGTTCCGAACATGGTCTCAGCAATCGTTTTTACGAGCTCTGTTTTTCCTACGCCTGTAGGACCCGCAAAAATAAACGAAACAGGTCTCTTCCTTGTTGTTATATCCGCCCTGCCGCGGCGTATTGCGCGCGAAACGGCGCTTACCGCTTCGCCCTGACCGATTACCCGTTTATGCAGAGAATCTTCAAGGTTCAGAAGCTTGTGCGATTCGTCCTCTGTGAGCCTGTGAACAGGTATTTTTGTCCATGACTCTATAACGCTTGCAACATCGTCCGAGGTTATCTCAGCCTTTGCCGATTCAGCCTTGAGCGCCGGAAGCATACCGTTCAGGCGCAGCTGCTCGCTTTTAAGCCTTGCAAGTGTCTCAAAGTCGCTTGACTCGGTCGCTCTTTCTATATCAGCGTTTATCTTCTCTATTTCGGCTTCCGTCTGTTTAAGGTCGTAAAGTGCCTTGTTTTTGAGGTTTACCAGCGAGCACGCCTCATCTATGACGTCTATCGCCTTATCCGGCAAAAACCTGTCGGTTATATACCGCTCAGACATGCGCACAGCCTGCTCTATCACCTTGTCTGATATTTTGACGCTGTGATAGCCCTGGTAGTAGTCCTTTATTC
>CALXSX010000050.1 GCA_944391265.1 uncultured Clostridia bacterium
CACCTGTATATGATGCTTTTCTGCATAATCTACAGCGTCCTCTCTTGATTTTATATTCCATATTCTCCACGGAGCTATTATCTTAAGCTGAGGTGCGAGTGCTTTTATTGTAAGCTCGAAACGAACCTGATCGTTGCCCTTTCCGGTAGCGCCGTGACAAATTGCCGTAGCGCCTTCCTTAAGTGCTATCTCAACGAGCTTTTCTGCTATGATCGGTCTAGCATGAGATGTTCCCAAAAGGTACTTGCCCTCATAAACAGCGCCCGCCTTTACAGTCGGATATATGTAATTTTTTACATAGTCGTCAACGAGGTCGACTATATACACTTTTGATGCACCGGCTGCCTTAGCTCTTTCCTCAAGGCATTCCGTTTCCTTTCCCTGACCGACGTCACCGCAAACTGCGATTACCTCGTAGTCATAATTTTCAATAAGCCATGAAATGATTATTGAAGTGTCGAGTCCTCCCGAGTACGCGAGAACAACTTTTTCCTTAGCCATTGCTGTAAACCTCCCGTAATTTGCGTGGCAGAACTGCCGCGCTGTTTTATTCTATTATTCACCGATATTTTAAAAATACCACTTGAATTTTCTCTTTGATTATTATATACTATTATTTGTGTGAAATCAAGTACAATAATTATTTTTTGTTGATTTTTATATAATTTAATTTTTATGCATATTTTTTTGTATAATATGCATACTCAGAAAGGAAATACAACCATGATAATTCTTGGAATAGACCCAGGCTATGCCATAGTAGGAGTTGGAGTCATAGACTACACCGGAAACAAATTCAAGACAATAGCCTACGATGCGATAACGACGCACGCCTCAGCTCCTATGCCGCAAAGGCTCTACAGTATATGCGAAAAGCTTGATGCCTACATAGAAAAATACAAGCCGGATGCTGTAGCGGTTGAGGAGCTGTTTTTCAACTCCAATCAAAAAACGGCAATCTCGGTTGCACAGGCGAGAGGCGCGATTATAGTCTCAGTTGTGAGAAAAGGAATACAGCTGTATGAATATACACCACTTCAGATAAAGCAGGCGGTAACGGGCTACGGCAGAGCGGATAAAACTCAAATACAACAGATGGTAAAAATGCTGCTGAACCTGAATGCTGTGCCTAAGCCGGATGATGTTGCAGACGCGCTCGCCGTTGCAATTTGTCATGCGCATTCGAATACCCTTGATATGCGGCTCGGTATTAACAAAATGTAACATATTGATTTTTAGGTTGACATATTGTCGAAAATGAGGTATTATTATAGTAATGCTTTTTATAATGGAAGGGCTTTTAAATGTTTAATTACATAACAGGAACGCTAACCGAGAGCGGTGACGGGTATGTTGTAGTCGAATGCGGTGGTATAGGATATACTATATACACCACGAATACAACTACGGCTCTGCTGCGAATCGGAGAAGAAGTAAAGGTTTATACCTATCTGTATCTGCGCGAAGGAATAATGGACTTATACGGATTTTCCACAGCAAAGGAACGCGATATGTTTCTTAGCCTTATCTCCATATCAGGTGTAGGGCCTAAAGCTGCAATCTCTGTTTTGTCTATAGCGCCGGTTGAAACATTGATTGTTGCAATAGTCACCGGCGACGTAAATCTTATAAAAACAGCGCAGGGCGTCGGGCCTAAAGCGGCGCAGAGAATAGTGATGGAACTTAAGGACAAGCTTAAAAGCGAAGACATACATATAAATTCCGAAAACATGCCGTCCGCAGCCGAAAGCGGCAGCAAAGATGAAGCGCTAAGCGCTCTTGTGGTTCTTGGATATTCAGCCGCCCAAGCAAGAGCGGCACTTAGCGGCATAGACGGCACTCTCGACACAGAATCGATAATTAAGCTTGCACTTCGTTCACTTTCATAGTACCAAAAGGAGTTTTTGATTTGTTTTATGAAGAAGAGCGTTTTGTCACAGCGAATATGCTGAGCGAGGACGCAGAAACAGAAACGGGACTTCGTCCCAAGCGTCTTGACGAATATATTGGACAAAACAAAGTTAAGGATAATTTATCAATATACATAAAAGCGGCGCTTGAGCGGCGTGAGGCTCTCGATCATGTGCTGCTTCACGGGCCGCCGGGGCTTGGAAAAACTACGCTTGCCGGTATAATTGCAAACGAGATGGGCGTTAATATAAGAATAACAAGCGGTCCAGCCATCGAAAAAGCAGGCGATCTTGCCGCAATACTTACAAATCTATCGGAGCACGACATACTTTTTATTGATGAGATACACAGGATGTCAAAGACGGTGGAAGAAATTCTTTATCCTGCAATGGAGGACTATGCTCTCGATATTATTATAGGAAAAGGTCCGTCAGCACGCTCGATACGCCTTGACCTGCCAAAGTTTACGCTTATCGGAGCGACAACGCGCATAGGATTGCTGTCGGCGCCGCTCCGTGACAGATTCGGCGTTATTGAACGACTTGACCTTTACTCTCCTGAGGATTTAAAGACGATAGTCAAAAGATCGGCAACTCTTTTAAACGTACGCATTTCAGAAGACGGAGCCGACGAAATATCGCTGCGTTCGAGAGGCACACCGAGAATAGCGAACAGATTTTTAAAAAGAGTGAGAGATTTTGCCCAGGTGAAATACGGAGGAGAAATAAACAAGACTGTAGCAGACGACGCTCTGAGAAGTATGGAAGTAGATCGGCTCGGTCTTGACAGCATAGACCATAAACTGCTGTCTGCCATGATTTTATCTTTCGGCGGAGGGCCTGTTGGTCTTGACACTCTTGCCGCTACAATAGGTGAGGAATCGTCGACTATAGAAGATGTATACGAGCCATACCTTCTGCAAATAGGCTTTATAACGAGAACGCCGAGGGGCAGAATGGCAACCGAAGCGGCTTATAACCACCTGAACATTCCTTTTGGCGGAGGTGATAAGGAATGAAAAGATATTTAGCTTTTATGCTCGCTGTCATATGTGTATTCTCATCGTTTTTTACAGCAAACGCATTTCAGATACAGTATGACGGAAACGTCGTCGATTACAACGGTTCTGTTTTCAGACTTGTAGTAAACGGCAAGGAGCCGGAGCTGCCTCTTGCCCCAATAATTTTTAACGACAGAGCACTCGTTCCGGTGCGTGAGGTATTTGAAGCTCTTGATGCATCAGTATTTTACGATGAACGGACAAAATGCATAGATATAAGCTATGATGACAATACTGTGTCGCTTTACATAAATAAATCTTCTGCATACATAAACGGCAAACTGACGACTATTCCAGACGGCATCACTCCAAAGCTCATAGGCAGGCCGGGAGAGCCGGCGAAAACGATGGTTCCTGTCAGATTTATTTCAGAGAACCTTAACATGAAAGTAAGCTTTGAGGACGACACGATCGTTATTACTTCCGGTGATTACATTGAAAATGAACCACCTCAGTCTACACCGGCACCCAG
>CALXSX010000051.1 GCA_944391265.1 uncultured Clostridia bacterium
TGAAATCAAAAAGCAGAGACGGAGCCGCACTTATTTTACTCGTGCTTCTTTCGCTTGTTCCGCTGATGTCTGAAGTGCTTGATACGCTGCTTCATTTTGGGCAGCCACCCGTTTCGTTCCCGTTTAGGTACACGTTTGCTGTATCTTTTTTCCTGATATTATCAGGAGCTTACGGAATAAATCATTTGTTGAAAAAAGACTTAAAAATGATTGTCAATATTCTTGTCTGTGCAGTGTTTATTTCTGAGACGGCGCTAAATGCGGTCGGAGCATTTGCATATAATGAAAAGCATTGGTTCGGCTACGACAAAGACGGAGCGTTTCAGCTTTACAACGACCAGATGAAAGCCGCAATGACTTTGATTGATGACGATGGATTTTATCGCACGGAAAAGGATTTTCTGCGCAATCTGAACGATCAGATGCAGTTTGGATATAACGGCCTGACGCATTATTCAAGTATGTACAACAGGAATCTTATTGATTTTCTTGCAAGGTGTGGGTTTATCACAACTATGCATTATAATACGTATATCGGGCAGACGCCGCTCACAGACCTTTTGTTCGGAGTCAGATACCTGTTTGACAGCGATGATGAATATTTCATTTCCCAAGCGTGTAAAGATATAAGTCTTAATAAGTCGTATTACGCGGATATATATGATAAAGCAGGAAGCAGTGGATATATTGATTTGTACAAAAACGAAAATTTTGTCGATTTTGCATTCTGGGCTGATGATGATATTTTATCTCTGAAGGGGGAGATGCTTGAAAAAAATTCGTTTGAAAATCTGAATACGGTTTTCAGTGCCGCTATGGGAGAAGATATCACCCCATACCTGGAGCAGGCTGTAACAGACCTTGACGTAAATTGCTATGAAATTACCGCTTCCGAGGACGGTCTCCTATTCATATCCCTCTCACAGGGATGCCCGGAGTATAACTCTGTTTATGTAAACGGCAGTTATATGTCAGACGGCACTATCGAAATGTTCGGGATTACTAACAGAAACATATACTGCGGCACGTTTGAAAAAGGTGATACGGTGAAAATAGCGCTTGACTCGCCTGAGAGGATAGAGCCTGAAAAGGTCAGAGCATATATAGAATCGCAAAATGCATATGATGAAATAGCGTCGGGGCTAAAAAACAGCGGCGTTTTGTATAATTTCACGTCGCAGTCAAATATCTCGGCTACTACTGACAGAGGAGGCGTGCTCGTAACAGAGACACCATACGATGAAAATTGGGTAGTAACGTGTGACGGCAAAGCAATTGATACGGAAAATATTTTGAATGTTTTCCTCGGAATTAAGCTGCCGGAGGGAAGCCACGTTGTTTCACTTGTCTATGAAAACAAAGGTTTAAAGCAAAGCGTGATTATTACCGGTTTATCGCTGGTGATTTGTGGAATAAACTTTCTTCTCAGAAAGAGAAGACTTCGGATATAATATGTATTTGTTAGTTTATAAGAAAATGTAAATGAAAGGTAAGAATGTGAATATGAAAAAAAGGATTTTGGCATTTGTTATTTCCGTAGCTCTTTCCATTGGCGGAACAGTTACAATGGTGGCGGCATATGAGTTTCCCAATTCGTTTTGGGCACTTAATGAGGCTTATATTAACGCTGTAAACACGGGTGACAACTATGCAATTATTGATAACGGAAATAAAATAATTGAGCTTATGCAAACACAGCCGGAAGCTGAAGAGGTTATAAATGTTCTGGCTGACAGGATGCAAAAGGTTGCAGAGTCATATGCAGCGGTAGGAATGTATGACGAAAGCGCATCAATGTATGAAAGATTTATACCTTACGGTCAAAAAGTGGATTGGAAGGATAGTCTGATAATCGCCGGAGCTTATATAGATCAGTACAAAACAGTTATGCAGATGTATACCGACGGAGGCAGCCCTGTAACCTATAATGCAAAAAACGAACCGTATAACGGCGTGCTTTTTGGAGTTGTTGCAGACAGTGAAACGAGATCACAGCTTGCACATGAATCAGCAATACTTGTTTATCACGAGCTTGGGCATCAAATAGTCTGGGACATTCCATCAAGACTTCAGGAAGCGTCAGATAGGGGGCTTACTGTCGAGTTTGCGCTGAACTGTCCGAATGAAGGAGCAGATATAGCAGATTTTGAGAGCAAAAAATCAAGTATTACTGAGGTTTCTGAGCTTTTGAAAAAATATCCCAATGTACCGATTCTGCTCAGATTTGGCGGTGAAATGAACATATGGACAAATCCTGTCGATCCTCAGCAGTTTATCAGCGCATTCAGATACACAGCTGACTATTTCAGGCAAAATAATCCTAACGTAGCTATGGTGTGGTCCCCCGGAGCAGTCTCAAGATGGGGAGAGGACGTTAATGTTTATTATCCCGGAGACGAGTATGTAGACTGGGTGGGAATGTCATTTTACTGCTCAAAGTACTTTCTCGGTAACCCTGATTCTGTTGATTATGAGGAGGCATATTTTAAGACAGGAATAAATTCCGACCCTGTTTTGCTGGCAAAGGAAATTGTTACAAAATACGGCGACAGAAAGCCGATAATGCTCTCGGAATCAGGTGCATCACACAAGGTTTCGAGCTCGTATATAACTGAGGATTCAACTGACTGGGCGGTAGAGAAGATAAAGGAGATTTACAGCTATATACCTATGGTATATCCGCAGATAAAGTTTATTGCACATTTTGACACGTATGTCAATAATGAGATGTTTGATTACAGTCTTGAGGATTGCCCGATACTCCAGAAAGAATATATAAGCCTTACGAAAAGACCGAGTATGATAAAGTATTCGAGCAGCAACAGCGCTTCAACGGTTTACAGACCGGTTTATGATAATATGTCTGTCGATGGAATGTTACCGGTATCAACATATATGCACGTGTACAACGACAGTGTTAACCAGGTTGCGTACTATGTTGATGGTGAATATAAGGGCATTTCATATGAGCTTCCTTTTAATGTCAATATAGATTTGCAGGGGCTTACGCCGGGAACTCACACGCTTAAGGCGGTTGCTACTACAGCTGGCGGTAAGACAATAGAAAGGCAGAATCCTATAAATGTCCAGCCGGGCGGCGCTGTCAGTGTTTACGTAAATGGAAGTCAGCTTAATTTTGATGCCGCACCTTCCATTCATAATGGGAGAACAACGGTTCCGCTTCGGGCGATATTTGAGGCGCTAAACGCTACTGTTGACTGGAACGCGGAAACGAGAACAATAACAAGCACACGCGGCGCAACAACTGTGAGTCTGACAGTTGATGAAAACGTGTTGTATAAAAACGGAGATTATACCTTGCTTGATGCACCGGCGCAGATAGTTGGAGCGAGCACGTACGTGCCCTTAAGGGCAGTAAGTGAGTCCTTTGACTGCCAGGTGGACTGGGACGGAAATACGCGAACAGTCACAATAACAGCGCAAAGCTGAGAGAAACTAAAATTAAAGGGGAGTGTCAGATGAACCGACCCCCAAAAGTTAGACCAAAAATCTAACGATTGG
>CALXSX010000052.1 GCA_944391265.1 uncultured Clostridia bacterium
GTCCCTTTTTTTCTGTTGTTTCTCGCGTCACGCTGTTCTCTGCTCGGTATAAGCCCGTTTTGCGTTTCGATGTTCTTTTCGGTTTTTGACCTCAAAGCGGGCTATCTCGGCATAATCGCCGCCGCCCTCGGCATCGTTTCACGAGGTGCGGCAGAGGATCTGACTAAATACATTCCGGCACTCATGCTGCTGTGGCTTTATTCGCGCTTGAATTTAAGCTACAAGGAGTCAAGCATTCGCTCGGCTACCGTGTGCGGTGCAGTTTTGTTTGCGGCAGGTATAATATCTCTTTCATATGCCGGCATAAGCACTTACAGCGTGATAATGCTTATGACAGAGTGCATAGTCTGCTCATTTTCCTACATACTGTTTGAAAAGGCAGGCTCTGTTGCCGTGTACTCAAAAACTCCGCCGGGCGACCAGGAGCTCATCTCAGCCGCAGTCTGTACAGGTATATTCATATCAGGGCTTTCCGGCATAACCATAGGCGGAATTATAGAAATATCCAAGGTGATAAGCGCGTTTGCAGTGATGAGCCTCGCACTTCATATGCCGCTTGCCATTGCAGGAAGCGGCGGCGTTGCGGCAGGACTCATCTGCAGCATGAACGATGTAAGCGCCGTGACGTACATGGGTCTTTACGGCATATCCGCAATGTTTGCAGGTATGCTGAAGCAGTTCGGGAAATACGGTGTTTCGCTCGGTTTTCTCGGCGGCTGTGCCGTCATACTGCTGTACATAGGAAACACAATATCAGTATCGCTGTTTGAGATAATAACCGCCTGCGCACTGTTTGCCATAGCTCCGGTACGTCTGCACGAAGCCATTGGCTCTTTTATGATACGTGCTGTGCGCTCTGACAAAGAAGATCTGGAGATGCGCATGAGGGACTACCTCCTCTCAAGGCTTTCCGCATCAAGCCACGCATTCGCCCGGCTTGCGTCTACATACAAGAGCGCTACGGACAAGCACCTTAAAATGTACAGCCGCGACCTTTGCACAATAATTGATACCGCCGCTGAAAGAGTCTGCAAAAACTGCAAAAACAGAGCTTCCTGCATGGACGGCGGGGGCGCCGATATGTACAGAATGATGTTTTCAGCGCTGGAGGTGCTTGAAACAAAGGGGTTTTGCAACACCTCAAATGTGTCAAAGGAGTTTCTCGCCGTCTGCGTAAGACCGGAAATTTTCCTTTGTGAGCTTTCGCACGCGTACGAGCTTTACAAGCGTGACCTGAAGCGGCTTGGCGAGTATGAAAACAACCGCGACCTTGCTCTGCGTCAGTACGAGGAGATTTCGAATATTTTCGCCCGTCTCTACGATGAAATAGGAAACGGGTTCAGATTTGCCACCGAGCTGGAGGAAAAAATATCCGAAGATCTTACGAAAAACGGAGTTTCGCTCCGCGATGTGCGAGCTATCGAAAACGGGTTCTCAGAGCTTGAAATCCTCATAATCCTCAACAAGGCGGAGGACAAAAACGAGCTTTCTGAGATGCTTTCAAAAATAACCGGCAGCAAGCTCGAATACCGTGACCGCGTGTCGGGTTCTGTGATGCGTTTTTGCCAGGCCGCGGTTTACAGCGTTGACTACGGTGAAAAGCAGCTCACCAAAGGTGAGCAGATTGTGTCCGGTGACAGCCTGACAAGCTTCCGAACAAGCGACGGAAAATTTTACGTTATACTATGCGACGGAATGGGCAGCGGCAGTGCCGCCGGCCGCGAAAGCCGAATAACCGGCAAGCTGCTGGAGGAATTTATCAAAAACGGGTTTTCGCCTGCAGCTTCTGTCAGCATAGTCAACTCATCTCTTGCACTCGGCATTGAAAACGAAAGCTTCAGCTCTGTTGACCTGCTGTGCATAGACCTGATGACAGGCGGAGCTGAGTTCTATAAAATAGGGGGCTGCAAGAGCTTTATAAAGCACGAGGAAGGCATGGAAACCGTTTTCTCGCCGTCACTTCCCCTCGGCATAATGCCTGACGTTCACGTATCAGCAATAAATAAGCGTCTCGTTCCCGGTGACACGGTAATCATGATGTCCGATGGTGCGGAAGGCGCCGGTTTCGGCTCTCTTTCCGGTGAAAAAATGAAAAAGCTTCTTTCGGAAGACGACAGAGATCCGACTGAAATTGCCGAATCTGTCATAGAAAGCTCCGGGCTCAAAAGCATAACAAAAACACGCGATGACATAACTGTTGCCGTGATCAGGTTAAAAAACGCATAAGATGCATATCATATTTATTTTACCACAGGTTTTGCAAAAATACCATACTTTTTTTAAAAATAGTCCATGTAAAAAACAGCATTTTAGCAGTCAGCTTTAAACGCATAAAAACACGCACCTCCGGCAGCAGCGCCGGATGGTGCGTTATGTTAGTTAGGCATGATTTTTACTTAAAGAATTCCTTGGCTTTCTCCATAAACGTCTTTTTTTGCTTGTAGTTTTTATCCTCTTCAAATTCGCGAAGCAGCTCTTTTTGGTTCTTTGACAGGTTTCGGGGAACCTCAACGATAACCTTTACGAACTGGTCGCCTCTGCCGTTGCTCCTGATATACGGGATTCCCTTTCCGCGAAGCTTGAACACCGATTCGCTTTGCGTTCCCTCCGGTATATCGTACTCCACAGCCCCGTCAAGAGTCGGTACCTTGACCGTTGCGCCGAGCGCTGCCTGTACAAAGGTAATAGGCATCGTGATATGCACGTTGTAGCCGTCACGGGTAAACAATACATGAGGCCTTATACGGATAGTTACAAGGAGGTCTCCGCTCGGACCGCCCTTTTCACCGGGCTCGCCCTTGCCGCTTATCTGAATCGTCTGACCGTTATCAATACCGGCAGGTATATCTATTTCGATTATGGAGTTTTTGCGTATCTTTCCCGTTCCGCGGCAGTCCCTGCAGGGTTCCTTTATTATTTTTCCCTCGCCGTGACAATGCGGACACGTACCGATATTTGTCATATAACCGAGAGGCGTTCTGACACGCGAAGTGACCTGACCGCTGCCGCCGCAGTGCGTACAGGTAGTAGCTGAGGTCCCCGGCTTTGCGCCGCTGCCGCCGCACGCAGCACACTTTTCCATTTTGGTTACGCTAAGCTTCTTTTTAGCACCGAAAGCGGCTTCCTCAAATGTTATGTCTATCACCTGGCGTACATCTTTGCCACGTTTTGGCCCGTTTTTCCTTGTTCCGCCGCCAAAGCCGCCGAAGCCTCCCCCGAAAATATCGCCGAAAATATCACCAAAATCAAAGCCGCCGAAGCCGCCGGCACCGCCGCCTGCTCCGAAGTTGGGATCTACGCCGGCGTGTCCGTACTGGTCGTACTTAGCGCGCTTATCCGGATCGCTTAGCACCGCATAGGCTTCGTTTACCTCTTTGAATTTTTCTTCCGCTTCCTTATCGTTCGGGTGCAGATCGGGGTGGTATTTCTTTGCTTCTTTTCTGAACGCTTTTTTAAGCTGATCCTCTGTGGCATTTTTGCTGACACCGAGGACTTCGTAATAATCTCGTTTTTCTGCCATGCCTATCAATTCCTTTCAAAAAAGTGAAATGCAAAAACGCTCCTTCTACACGCGCCAATGAGCTGTAAAACAGCTCATGCCCTTTTTACAGCTCATTTCTTGTTTCACATAAATTTCTGACGACTTTTATTGATTGTTCTTGTTGTCGTCCTCGTTTACTTCTCTGTAATTTGCTTCATATACATTATCAGCTCCGCCGGCCTGGGCGTTCGGGTCTCCCTGCTGTGCCTGCTGCGCGCCCTGCGGATTCGCATTTGCATAAAGCTTTTCTGAAAGTGCGTAGAACTTCTGCGAAAGCGCATCGCAAGCCGCCTTAATAGCTGCGCTGTCTGTACCTTTGAGTGCTTCCTTAACCTTTTCTATCTCAGCCTTTACGCCGTCAACCTCTGAAGAGTCTACCTTGTCACCAATCTCACCGAGTGTCTTTTCAGACTGGTATACAAGTGATTCGGCATTGTTTCTTATCTCTACCTCTTCTTTTCTCTTCTTGTCCTCTTCGGCATACTTGGCAGCCTCTTCTACAGCTCTGTTTATATCATCCTCTGAAAGGTTCGACGAAGCCGTAATTGTGATGTTCTGCTCATTGCCTGTGCCGAGGTCCTTAGCCGATACCTTTACGATTCCGTTTGCATCAATATCGAAAGTTACCTCTATCTGCGGCACACCACGTGGAGCGGGAGCTATTCCGGTGAGGTTAAACCTTCCGAGAGTCTTGTTGTACTGAGCCATTTCTCTTTCGCCCTGGAGCACGTGAACCTCAACACTCGTCTGGCCGTCAGCCGCTGTAGAGAACACCTGTGATTTATTTGTAGGAATTGTCGTATTTCTTTCAATAAGCTTTGTGAACACTCCGCCCATAGTTTCAATACCAAGTGACAAAGGTGTTACATCAAGAAGAAGAACGCCTGTTTCCTCACCGCTGAGCACTGCTGCCTGTCTTGCCGCACCGATAGCTACGCACTCGTCAGGGTTGATGCCCTTATGGGGCTCTTTGTTCATTTCTTTCTTAACAGCTTCCTGCACTGCCGGTATACGTGAAGAACCGCCTACGAGCAAAACCTCGTTAATGTCGTTCGGAGTGAGGTTTGCGTCTTTCATAGCATTTCTGATGCATACAAGAGTCTTGTCAACAAGGTCGCTTGTAAGCTCATCAAACTTAGCCTTTGTAAGAGTGATATCCATATGCTTCGGACCTGTCTGGTCGGCTGTGATGAACGGTAGGTTGATGTTTGATGTCGTTGTGCTCGAAAGCTCTATCTTAGACTTTTCAGCAGCTTCCTTAAGTCTCTGCATAGCTACCTTATCCGTAGAAAGGTCTATACCATCAGACTTCTTGAACTCGCCTACGAGATAATCAATTATTCTCTGGTCAAAATCGTCACCGCCGAGACGTGTATCACCGTTTGTGGAAAGAACCTCAAACACACCGTCACCGATTTCAAGAATGGATACATCGAATGTACCGCCGCCGAGGTCGTATACAAGAATTGTCTGATCCTTGTCGCTCATGCCGTATGCGAGCGCAGCAGCTGTCGGCTCGTTAATTATACGGAGAACCTCAAGTCCGGCTATCTTTCCTGCGTCCTTTGTCGCCTGTCTCTGAGAGTCGTTAAAGTAAGCAGGAACGGTTATAACAGCCTGCGATACGCTCTCACCGAGGTATGCTTCAGCATCATTTTTGAGCTTTGTCAGAATCATAGCTGAAATTTCCTGCGGTGTAAAGGACTTGCCGTCTATATTTACTTTGTAGTTTGTGCCCATTTCTCTTTTAATAGAACTGATGGTGCGTTCAGCGTTCGTTACCGCCTGTCTTTTAGCGACCTGTCCTACTATTCTCTCTCCGTCCTTCTGAAAAGCAACAACAGACGGAGTCGTTCTTGCTCCCTCAGAGTTCGTGATAACGGTAGGATTACCGCCTTCCATTACGGCAACACATGAGTTTGTAGTACCGAGGTCTATACCTATAACTTTTCCCATTTTAAAAACTTCCTTTCTTTAATTCATTTTCATATATGTCAATTACTTAATTAGCTACCTTAACCATAGAATGTCTGACAACCCTTTTGTCCTTGTACATATAGCCCTTCATGAACTCCTCAACAACGGTGTTGTCATCGACAGCGTCGTCCTCAACGTGCATTACAGCATTGTGCAGATTAGGATCAAACTGCTCTCCGAGAGCCTTTATCTCCGTTACTCCGAGCTTTGTAAGTACGTCCTGCATCTGCTTATACACAAGACTGACGCCCTCTCTTATCTTCTTTGCCTCCTCGCTCTCTGCCGGAGTCGCAAGCGCCCTTTCAAGGTTATCCTTGACAGTCAGCAGCTCGTTTACTGTGTCAATTACCGCGTCTGCATACCTTGCGTCCTTTTCCCTCTGGGTACGCTTTTTAAAATTATCAAACTCTGCATAAAGCCTGAGGTACTTGTCTTCCCAATCCTTAGCCTTTTTTTCGGCGTCAGCGACTGCTGAATCCGGAGCGGGTTCACCGCCTTGAGCGCCTTTATTATCCTGTGCGGCCTCCTCCTGATTTTCTTCAGGTGAAGCCTTTTCATTTATCTCTTCTTCTTTTATCTCTTTTTCATTTTCCATCCCCGTTTACATCTCCTCTCAAAATACGTTTATGCGCGGAAAATTATCCGTCGGAACCTCGGTAAAGGTTTAGAATTCTATCTAAGTGATTCGATATAAGATCAAGGCTCGCAAATACTTTTGCATAGTCCATACGCTTAGGGCCTATTATTCCGATCTTTCCTTTTATCTTGTCTCCGAGAGAGTATTCCGTGGTGACAAGACTGCAGTTTTTAAGCGGCTCGACGCCGTTCTCATCACCTATGACAACGCTGATGTCGGAGTCCTCGGAACCAGCAACTATCAGTTTTTCAAGGTTTTGCTTATTTTCAAGGAATCCGAGTATCTCCCTTGCTTTGGAAACATCCTTGTACTCCGGGAATTTGAGCATCGACTGAGCGTTGTCTATATATATTTCCTGAGAGGAAAGGTCTGAAATTGTTTCGTATACAAAGTTCAAAATATTTACAAGAACGCTTGGAAGCAGAGTCATATTAGACCTTATAACTGCCTCTATTTCCTTTATCTTATCAAAATCTATCTCGTTGCCGGAGAGACCGGAAAGCTTCGTTGTAAGGATATAAGCAAGCTTTGCTGAGTTTTCCGTACCGAGCGAAAGCCTTAGAATCCTGTTTCTGACGATACCGTCCTGTGTGACTACTATTATAAGAGTCCTGTCACCGCTGAGGTCAACTACATCTATTTTATTTATCTTTGAAAGGCTCTGCTCCGGTGTGGTAACAAATGCTGTGTAATCAGTAAGCGCAGCGGCGATAGTTCCTGCCTTCTTTATGAGCTTGTCAAGCTGATTTACACGGTTTTCAAGCTCTATATGAAGATTTTCTATAGCTTCCATGCCGATACGATACCTTGACATAAGCGAATTAACATAAAATCGATACCCCTCATCAGACGGAACACGACCGGCAGATGTATGCGGCTGAATAAGGTAACCCATCTCCTCAAGGTCCGCCATCTCATTGCGTATGGTTGCACTTGAAAGACCAAGGCCCTCGATTTTAGATATTGCTCTCGAGCCGACCGGCTCTGCTGAGTCTATATATTCATCTATGACCGCCTGAAGGATCTTACGTTTTCTTTCATTAAGATCCATAATAACACCTTCTTTTATTAGCACTCTATTTTAGTGAGTGCTAATGATTACATTATAAAAATACCACTATTAAAACGATTTGTCAAGAGATATTTTAACAATTTATAATTTTTTAACAATTATACATATATAATTCATATAATCATGACAAAGTATGCACTAAAAAGGGAATGTCAAAAAAATACACCGGCGCATTCGGCAGAAATTTACCTCGTGCGCTCCGGACTGCATTTTTGACATTCCCTCAACACCTTTTCGCAGATTTGGTGCGGTTTATTCTATATAAAATTTTTTCTCATCATCTGTCTCAATTTCCCACGCAGGAACAAGTGTGCCTTCCGAAATATTGTAGCCGAGAGTCATACCGCTTATGTTTACACCATTTGCAGTGCCTGTCACCGCAAAATCGGCAAGAGCTGCACATGGTGATTTGGGAAGCATCATTATACCGTTTGACTTAAATTCAAGGGGTACATATTCAAGAACATACGTTCCGCTGCTGTCAGCCGAAAAGTATATTTTTGAATTATAGACCCTTTTCCCCTTGTACTCAGGAACAAACACTATGTTTATATCGCCGCCGTCATGATTGACATACGCCGTCATGTTCGTGTTTAAAAGCTCGTACGATTCAAGCACCGCCTTCGTCTTGGAAACGGCATTGTCCTCGTTTATCCCCTTAAGAGATTCATCAGCATCTTCTATAGTAACTGTGTCTCCGTCAAAGCTCAGCTTAGCGGAGCCGAATGAATAACTGTTCTCATCATCAGCTGTAAGTCTCGTACCAAGCATTTTTTCAGCGTAGGCAAGCTTGTCCTCGGCGATATATTCAACATCAGCGCTTTTCACACTGTATGCCGGCGTATCAAGCAGGCTTTCATCAAAGCCTATATTGCTGCTTCTCAGCAGCTGAGCAGTCTGCTCCTTTTCAACATCGGTAACATTGACCTTCCCGAACGGATAGTACACCCACAAATACAAAATCGCCCAAACAAATATAATAAAAATTGTAAGTGTTATTGATGTTCTTTTAAAAAGCTTCATTTTTCACTGCTGGGAACAGGTATCGTTATACTGACCTCTGTACCCTTTCCCGCCTCGCTCGTAATTTTTATTTTACCGCCGAAGGAAGTTTCAATAGTCTGCTTTGCTATCGCAAGACCGAGACCCGTGCCGCCGGTATCCCTTGACCTCGCCTTATCGACTCTGTAAAACCTGTCGAATATGTTCGGCAGATTCTCCTCCGGTATACCTATTCCGTTATCGACCACCTTTATGCAGATGTCGTTGTATACCTTACTTGAATATACATCTATCTCGCCGCCGGCCTGCGTGTACTTTACGGCGTTTCCTATGATATTTATAACGACGCGCTCGAGAGCGTCCGGATCCCCCATTATGATTGGAACATCGTTTATGGGTCTGTAAGTGAGTGTCTGATCCTTCTTAGATGCACCCATCTGCATTCTGTCAGTAACACGTTCCAATAGAACCCTCACATCTATCTCCTCGGGTATCTTATACTCCACGTGCTTGTCGTCAAGCGCTGAGAGCGTAAGCAAATCGCTTATAAGCCTTGCCATTCTGTCTGCCTCGGAAGCTATTACGCCGAGAAAACGAATGAGGAACTCTCTGCCGGCGTCGGCGCTGTCAATTAGTGTTTCTGCATACGACTTTATAGTCGTTATCGGAGTTCTCAGCTCATGCGATACATCTGCAACAAAAGCGCGTCTGGACTGTTCAAGCTTTTCCTGCTTAGTTGTGTCGTGAAGCACCACCACTATGCCGCCTATCTTGCCGTCAAGCTCGAAGGTCTGAAAATTCATTACTACAAATCTTTCCTTATCGAGAGTAACGCTCCTTTCTATTCCCTCCTCGTGCTTCATGTAAAGAAGGTCTCCGATAGTGATGTTCGCATTTATCTCCTTGAAAAATTTATCAAATGAAATATCGTCAAGATAGTTTCTGCCGAGAAGAATTTTCGCTTCATTATTATAATGTATAAGCTCCCCCTTGGTATTAAACGCAAGGAGTCCGTCCGTCATGCTCTGAAGTATCGTTTCAAGCTTAGTCTTTTCATTTTTAGCTTCGGTATTCTTTTTATCAAGATTATGCGCCATGTGAACAAGCGAGTTTGCAAGCTGTGACAGCTCATCGCTCCCGGCAATCTGTGTTTTAGCTTTAAGGTCACCCTCTGCAAGCTGCTTTGCCCAGTCGTTAAGCTTCTTTATAGGGACTGTTACAGAGCTTGCAAGGTAGAGCCCGGCAAACATTGAAAATATTACCGCGCCTATAAGGCAGTAAAGGTACAGCATCAATATCCGCCTCAGGTTCCCGTACAGCCTGTCGCCTGTATCCTTCACGTAAATAATTGTTTTCGTCGAGCCTATTGAAAGTGCAAAGTCCATATACTTCTGCAAAAGCGATGTTGACATTCCGACATTTCCGTTCAGCGCCGCAATCAAAGACGCCGTTTTCTCCGTGCCGTTTTCTATTATGTCCTCGCTCGTGCAGTAAACAGGCGTTGCTGACTCGTCCATAACGCACATGAACCGGGACGAATTTATTCCAAGCTCGCCGGAATGTGCCCATACCGCGTCATAAAGCTTCTTTGAATTATCTGTATTTACTGTGCTGATAGTCATGTTCGAGCCGTCAGCGGAATCCACTGTGTAGTCAACCGTCTCCGCAATAGACGCAAGCTCTGCCGTAAACTGCTCGTCAAAAACGCCGTTTATTGTATTTTCAAAGCTCTGCTTTTCGTCATATATTGCTGTTACCACATGGACTGCGCAGACAACAGATAAGACAGCGATTATGCACAGGGCAAACATTATGGCAATCTTCCATTTAATGCTTTTAAAAATCTCCAAAACAAATTCCTCTATTTGTTAAAATAATAACCAATGCCGCGCTTTGTTATGATATACTTAGGCATGCTCGGATCGTCCTCTATCTTCTCGCGAAGACGCCTTACAGTAACGTCGACCGTTCTCACATCGCCGTAATACTCATAGCCCCACACATTTTCAAGCAGCTTTTCACGCGAAAAAATCTTATCCGGCTGAGTAGCCAAAAATTTGAGCAGTTCAAACTCTCTTAGAGTAATATCAAGAACCTTTCCGTTTTTAACAGCCTCATACCTTTCAATGTTTATTGTGAGATCGCCTGATTTGATTATATTTGACGGCTGGCTGTCAGCAGCTCTTGATGTCTCCTGATTCACAGCACGTCTCAGGTTTGCCTTTACTCTTGCAGTAAGCTCACGCATGGAAAACGGCTTCGTCATATAATCATCGGCTCCAAGCTCAAGGCCGAGCACCTTGTCAAGCTCCTCCTCGCGCGCTGTGAGCATTATTATAGGTATCTGCAAGTGCTCTTCCCTTATCTTCCTGCAAACCTCATACCCGTCCATCTGCGGAAGCATAACATCAAGAAGGATAAGATTCGGCTTCTTTGTGAGGGCAAGCTCAAGACCGGCAGCGCCGTCATACGCCTCAAGTGTTTCGTAGCCCTCCTTTTGCAGATTGAATTTTAAAATATCAACAATATGCTGTTCATCCTCTATTATAAGGATAGTTCTCGCCATATTCCAATCATTCCCTTTCGTAAAATTAAAGAAATTACAACATCTCATCATCTATTTTAACAGAAAGTTACAAATATTTCAATAGTAATTTACTATTTTTTAAAACTTTTTCAACAATTTTACCATACAAATTCAAACTCCAGATCGCCTATACGGACTATCTGTCCTTCCTCTATGCCCTTTTCAACAAGCTCGTCTATAACGCCCTTTTTAAGCAGCGCTCTCTGGAAATACTGAAGCGATTCGCGGTCAGAAAAATTGACCGAGCCGCCCACAGCCTCTATCCACGGCCCTGAAACAACAAACACCTCATTATCTCTCGTTATTTCAAAGCCCTTGTCGGAAGAAATATCGTATATCTCCTCAGAAAGGTCGATGTCCGGCTCAAAAACCTTGACCGGCGGAAGCTTTGTAAGCTCGCTGTACACGTACTTCATAAGCTCCGTTATTCCCTTCCCGGTTGCCGCCGACACAGGGAATACCCTGTACCCTTTTTCTTCGGCATACCTCAAAAAATTCTCGTACACGGACTCGTCCTGTATAATGTCAATCTTGTTGGCAGCAATAACCTGCGGTCTTTCCTCAAGTTCCATATCGTACTCAGCAAGCTCCCGGTTTATTATTTCAAAATCCTCTATCGGGTTTCTTCCCTCTATGGACGACACGTCGACGACGTGTATCAGGAGCCTTGTCCTCTCTATGTGACGGAGAAATTCATGACCAAGCCCAACGCCTTCGCTCGCCCCTTCTATTATTCCCGGAATGTCCGCAAGCACAAAGCTCATATGCTCCCCTACCGAGCAGACTCCGAGATTGGGCGTGAGCGTAGTAAAATGGTAGTTTGCTATCTTCGGCTCCGCCTTTGTTGTCTTTGACAAAATAGTCGATTTGCCTACATTTGGGAATCCGACAAGCCCTACATCTGCGAGCATTTTCAGCTCAAGTATAACGGTTCTCTCCTCACCGGCGCGGCCGTTTTTCGCAAAGTTCGGCGTCTGCCTTGTGGATGTGGAAAAATGGCTGTTTCCCCAACCCCCGTTGCCGCCGCGGGCCAGCACAACAGATTTCCCTTCCTCAGACATATCCGCTATCAGCC
>CALXSX010000053.1 GCA_944391265.1 uncultured Clostridia bacterium
TATTGCATGCAGCGGCTTTTTACAGCACTTTTCAATCATTGTTTTTTTGACTTCCGGGCATATTTGTCACAAAGATCGTTTATCTGATCTGCAAATTTGGCAAGCTCCTTGTTAGTAAGTCCTCTGCTGAGCTCAATAACCGTTTTAAGTCTGCCGCATGCCGACATAAGCCGGTCAAAGGCAATGTTTGCCCTGCGTCTGCCCTCAGAGGTCTTGCTTACCTTAACAATTTTGCCCTTGGCCAGGCACTCGCCGCTTATTAGATCATATTCGTCTCCGCTGAACGGTGCAGCCGTGTCAAATCCGAGCTTGTTAGTTATCGTCTGGGCAAAGCTGTCGCAGACGATGTCCTCACCGTGATTTACAAAAACTTTGGCCGGCGGCTTTTCAACAGAACCAAGCCATGAAAGAAGCATATCTCGGTCAGCGTGCCCGCTTATGCCCACGACTGTTTCTACCCTCGCCTTTACCATTATCTGCTCTCCGAACAAATTGACAGTCTTTGCGCCGTCGACAATCTTTCTTCCCAGTGTTCCTTCTGCCTGATATCCTACAAATAATATTGTACTGTTTTCTTTCCACAGATTGTGCTTAAGATGATGCCTTATCCTGCCAGCTTCACACATTCCAGAAGCGGAAAGAACAACCTTTGGCTCTGAGTCAAAATTTATCGCAACAGATTCCTCCTTTGTTACGCTGAGCCTGAGTCCGGGAAACGCTATCGGATTTATGCCCTTATCCAACAGCTCAAGTGTTTCGTCATCGTAATAGTCAAAAAGCTTTGCCTGATAAATTTTCGTTGCTTCGACGGCGAGCGGAGAGTCAACGTACACAGGAAAATTCTCATGACCTCTTATCAGGTTTTCCTCTTTGATTTTTCTGAAAAGGTATAAAAGCTCCTGCGTTCTTCCCACGGCAAACGACGGTATAACAAGTGTTCCTCCGGAATCAAAAGTCGCCTGCATAACATTGACAAGCTGCATTATGTAGTCAGGCCGCTCACCGTGTATTCGGTCTCCGTATGTCGACTCAATTACGACATAATCCGCGCTCTCCGGCTTCTGGGGATCACGTATAAGTGGTCTGTCAACATTTCCGAGATCTCCGGAAAACAGGATTGTTCTCGTCTCCCCATTTTCGGTAATGGTGATGTGAATACTCGCAGACCCGAGCAAATGACCCGCATCAGAAAAACGGACTGTTATTCCGTCAACTATCTCTATCGGATTCCCATATCCGAATCCCTTAAACAGTGAAAGAGCTTTTTCGGCGTCCGCAACTGTATATTCCGGCTCATAGCCTGACGCGCCAGAGCGCTCCGCCTTTCTGTTTCGCCACTCAGCTTCCTGTTCCTGAATATGTGCCGAATCACGAAGCATTATCTCACAAAGTCTCAGTGTCGCCTCAGTGCAATAGACGGTGCCGTCAAACCCATTTTTCACAAGCGCCGGTATCATGCCTGAGTGATCTATATGCGCGTGAGTGAGAAGCACCGCATCAATATTACCCGGAAAAACAGGAAGCTCACAATTTACATACATATCTCCCCCCTGCTCCATTCCGCAGTCTACAAGTATGTTTTTTCCGCACGCCTCTATGAGCGTGCACGAGCCTGTGACCTCATGTGCCGCGCCTATAAATGTTACGTTCATATTTCTACCCTCCGTTTCTGCCGTTACGTTAAGTTTCAAAATCCAACCTTGTTTCCATAATTTAATTATAGCATATACCTTAAGGAGTGTCAACATTATGACTATTGACACGGACATATTATCGGTACGTTCATATTGAAAATAAAAAAAATGCGTAACAGTCGTCCATATCGTTATAATTTGACAAATAAAAAACCGGCACCCTGATCGTCAGACCCTGGTCTGATTTCTGAGTGTCGGCTTTTTTAACACTTATTCTTTTAATCAAGCTCAAGTGCTCCCGTATAAAGCTGATAATAGGTGCCCTTAAGTTTAAGCAAATCCTCGTGAGTTCCGCGCTCGATTATGCGACCGTGATCAAGAACCATGATAGCATCGGAATTTTGTACTGTACTGAGCCTGTGCGCTATAACAAAAACCGTGCGTCCCGTCATAAGGGCGTCCATTCCGCGCTGCACTATAGCCTCTGTGTGCGTATCTATGGAGCTTGTAGCTTCATCAAGAATCATAACAGGCGGATCTGCTACGGCTGCACGTGCAATAGCAAGCAGTTGACGCTGTCCCTGACTAAGGTTTGCTCCATTTCCCATAAGCATTGTATTATACCCCTCAGGCAAGCGGCGAATGAAATCATCAGCTCCTGCAAGCTGTGCAGCTGCAATACATTCCTCATCGCAAGCGTCAAGGTTGCCGTACCGGATATTTTCCATAACTGTTCCGGTAAACAAGTTTGTGTCCTGGAGAACTATACCCAGGCTTCGGCGCAGATCGGCTTTTTTGATCTTGTTGATATTTATGCCGTCATAACGAATTTTTCCGTCGTCAATATCGTAAAAACGGTTAATAAGATTCGTAATTGTCGTTTTTCCAGCGCCGGTAGATCCTACAAAAGCAACCTTCTGTCCCGGCTTAGCATACAAGGATATGTCGTGAAGAACGATTTTTTCCGGCGTGTATCCAAACGTAACGTCATAAAAGCGAACATCTCCTCTGAGGCGCGTATACGTAACAGTGCCGTCCTGATGCGGATGCTTCCACGCCCACACATTCGTACGCTCATCACACTCGCTCAAGCTGCCGTCAGAGTTTTCCTTTGCATTTACAAGCGTAACATAGCCTTCATCTGCCTCCGGCTCCTCATCAAGCAGCGCAAAAATACGGTGAGCTCCGGCAAGACCCATTATTACCATGTTTATCTGGTTTGACACCTGACCTATAGCTCCGGCGAACTGCTTCGTCATATTGAGGAACGGAACAACTATACTTATACTGAACGCCATGCCGGAAACGCTCAGATTCGGAGCCCCTGAAAGCAAAAGCGCACCGCCTGCAAGAGCAACAACGACATACATTATATTTCCGGCATTGCCGAGGAGCGGCATAAGAATATTCGCAAACCTGTTACCGTTTCTGGCATTGTAAAATATTTCACCGTTTACCTTGTCAAAATCTTTCTTTGCACTTTCCTCATGACAGAACACCTTTATAACCTTCTGCCCTGTCATCATCTCTTCCATGAACGCTTCTGCCTTTGCGAGCGTTATCTGCTGACGAAGGAAAAATTTAGACGAGCGGTTCGTTATAGCACGTGCGGCAAAAACCATGCCTATGACACCTACAACAACAATCATTGCCAATATGATGCTGTAGTACATCATTATGCAAAATACCATAAAAAGGGTTATAGCCGATATAGTCATCTGCGGCAGACTCTGGCTTATAAGCTGACGGAGAGTATCTACATCGTTTGTGTAGTAACTCATTATATCGCCGTGACCGTTCGTGTCAAAGTACTTAATAGAAAGATCCTGCATACGGCTAAACATCTTTTCACGCAGTTTTTTAAGTGAGCCCTGCGTTATAACCGCCATCATCTGCGTGTATGCAGCGCCTGCAGCAAGACTGATAACATACAGCGCTATCAAAATAGCAACAAGCCCCAATATATGACCAGACACAGCGGCCCAGTCACCGTTTCTGTAGTTTTCGTCAACTATAGATATAATGTTTTGCATAAACACTGCCGGAATAGCACTTACGACAGCGTTTATAAGTATACATACCATTGTGACCGGAAGAAGCACCGGATAAAATTCAAACAGCGTTCGCAAAAGCCTTCGAAGTACACCTTTAGGCGCTCTCTGTCCTCGCGCCGTAGTGGTGCGCTGAGTGTTCTGCTCATTTTTATTCTTCGACATCCTGATCACCTGCCTTATTTTGTGATGTGTAAATCTCACGGTAAATTTTACTGTTTTTCATAAGCTCTTCATGATTGCCGACAGCGCTTATATGCCCCCCGTCCATCATGATTATCCTGTCAGCGTCCTCAACGGAAGCAACTCTCTGAGCTATGATAATCTTCGTTGTCTCAGGGATAAACTTGCGCATTCCCTGACGAATAAGCGCATCTGTTTTCGTGTCGACAGCACTCGTCGAGTCGTCCATGATAAGCACTTTTGGCTTTTTGAGCAAGGCCCTCGCAATACACAGGCGCTGCTTCTGACCTCCTGAAACGTTTGCTCCTCCCTGCTCTATCCATGTGTCGTATTTATCTGGGAACAGCTGAATAAACTCGTCTGCCTGAGCGAGCTTGCATGCCTCATACATTTCCTCGTCGGTGGCATCAGGATTTCCCCAGCGCAGATTATCTTTTATCGTTCCGGAAAACAGTACGTTCTTCTGGAGGACAACGGCAACGTTGTTTCTGAGTGTCTCAAGATCGTAATCACGCACGTCAGTTCCTCCAACCTTTACGCATCCCTCTGTAGCATCGTAAAGACGTGCTATCAGCTGAACAAGTGTGGATTTTGACGATCCAGTACCGCCGAGTATTCCTATGAACTCTCCGGATTTTATATGCAAATCAACATTTTCAAGCGCCATGCGCTCAGCTTTTTTAGAGTATTTGAAACTAACATTATCAAAATCTACCGAACCGTCCCTAACCTCAGTAACAGCATTTTCAGGGCTTGTCAAATTGCTCTTTTCTGTCAGAACCTCAACTATTCTCTCTGCGGATTCCATAGACATTGTTATCATTACAAAAACCATTGAGAGCATCATAAGGCTCATGAGTATCTGGAAGCTGTATGTAAGGATAGAGGACATCTGACCTACAGCCACGTCCATGCCGCGTCCGGAAATTACAAGATAAGAACCGAACGACAATACAAACGCCATACCGGCGTATACGCAAAACTGCATCATAGGATTGTTAAGAGCCATTATACGCTCAGCCTTTGTGAAGTCCTTGCAAACATTTTCAGCGGCGGCAGAGAATTTCTTTTTCTCGTATGCTTCACGGACATAGCTCTTTACAACACGCATTGCCTGAACATTTTCCTGTACAGAATCGTTCAGAGCATCGTATTTTCTGAAAACGCGCCTGAAAATAGGCGTCGCTGCTCTTATTACAAAAACAAGACCAACAGCCAAAATAGGAATTGTGATAAGGAATATCACTGCAAGACGTCCGCCCATAGCAAATCCCATTATAAATGAAAATATAAGCATAAGCGGCCCCCTGATAGCGATTCTTATAATCATCATAAACGACATCTGCACATTTATAACATCTGTTGTCATACGAGTTACAAGACTCGAAACTGAAAACTTGTCGATATTCTCAAATGAATAATCCTGAATCCTGTAAAACATATCCTTTCTCAGGTTTTTTGCAAATCCTGTAGATGCTGTTGCACAGGAATTTCCCGCTGCAACACCGAACGCAAGCGAAAGAATAGCCATAACCACCAGCTGTATCCCGTAATCAACGATTACGTCCATACCGCACCCGGCCTGCATCTTATTTACAAGCATAGCAATGGTAAAT
>CALXSX010000054.1 GCA_944391265.1 uncultured Clostridia bacterium
AAGGCTTGTATTTATTCATAAAAACCCGGCTCCTCTCGCTGTTTTTTCAACATTATATCATAAGGGGAAGATTTTGTCAATTTTAAAATACATACGCCAAAATTTTTATTTTTATTTCAAAAAAATGCTTGCAAAACTATGTTAGTCAGTGTATAATAGACGTGATTGGCGGCTTGAGCAGACAAGGGCAAAGGCAGTGCGAAGCTTTGCGACTGAGGCTATGCTGCTTGAGGCGTACCCTGAGCACAGATTTTCGTCAAGCCAGCCGCAGCTTTATCAGTTTGTAAAGGGGGACTGCCCTAAAGGATAAAGGAGCTTGTAAGGCAGGGAAGATGGGAAGCAGAGTGCGCTATGTGGCTTGAGGCGGACTGCAATCTATCATCGGGAGAGAGCCTCGTACGCCAGATTCTGCATGGAAAGCGTTTCATGAAAAACGAATTCGGTATTGATTCAAAGGTGCTTTGGCTGCCGGACGTGTTCATAACGGCGGCAAAGGAAGCATGCGACAGTGAAGACATAGTCGTCAGAGTTTACGAATCATACGGTCAGAGAACAGCGGCAAAAATAAGCGCAGGATTTGATATACAAACGGCCTGCGAGACAGATCTTATCGAAACGAAGAGCTTACGCTCTTTGGAGGTAAAGAACAATACCTTTGAGTTTGAACTAAAACCGTTTGAAATAAAGACATTCATGCTTAAGATAAGCAGATGATAAACATAATATATTTTTTGGAGGGATTCATATGCCGATAGTTGATATGTCATTGGATGAGCTTAGGGTTTACCAGGGGACTAATCCCAGACCCGATGATTTTGATGAATATTGGGATAGAGCGCTAATCGAAATGAAAGCGACAGACAGACAGGTGGAGTTAGTAGAATCAAGCTTTTCTTCGCCCGTTGCCCGGTTCTATGATCTGTATTTTACAGGGGTAGGAGGCGCAAGAGTACATGCAAGCTTTGCCAAACCGAAAAATATAAAGGGAAAGTGTCCTGCAATCCTTAATTTCCACGGTTACCGCAGCAGTTGTCTCAGGTGGATGGATCTGCTGCCGTACGCCGCATCGGGATTCGCCGTAGCCTCGCTCGACTGCAGAGGTCAGGCAGGAAAATCCGAGGATATCGGCGGAAATACTGGAAACACCATGATTGGTCATATAATAAGGGGTCTAAACGACGATCCTGATAAGCTGCTTTACAGGTCGATTTTTCTCGACACGGCGGAGCTTGCCGGTATAATTATGGATATGGACGACGTCAACGAAAACAGAGTCGGAGCCTGCGGCGCGAGCCAGGGAGGCGGTCTGACGATTGCTTGTAGCGCTCTTGAGCCCAGAATAAAAAGAGCCGTTTTCTGGTATCCGTTTCTGAGCGATTACAAGCGCGTGTGGGAGATGGATCTCACACTTAACGCGTATGCTTGAACTAAGGACCTATTTCAGAGAAAACGATCCGCGCCACGAATGTGAGGATGACATATTTAAAAAGCTCGGTTACATAGATGTGCAGAATCTTGCACCGAGAATAAAGGCATCGGTTATAATGTTTACAGGGCTGATGGACACTATATGCCCTCCGTCAACGCAGTTTGCGGCGTACAATAAAATGACGTGCATGAAAAAATCCGTAATTTATCCCGACTTCACCCATGAGGGATTGCCCGATTCCATGGAGATGATGTACGAGTTTATGCTCGGAATGTGAGAGAGCAGATGATTTTTACGGCGGTTTTGCTGATATGGTGATTTAGTGATGAATATTGAAAGAAAGTTTTGGACAGATAAACTGATAAAAATTGTTTCTCCCGTTTTAAACGAGGCGTCACGCGGCCAGCTTTCAAAAAGCATGACGAGTTCACAAGACAATCTGTTGTCACGTGGGGATCCCCGGAGAGGACAAATTCAGGATGGGAGCGCCGGGGATGCGGACCTCAATGAGAATATGGTCGTAAAAACGCGGATTTTGTGCGTTTGATGAAAAACGCTTGACATATAGTGATGTTTAATGGTATAATATGCTTTGACAGTATAGTTGGATATTTGTTTTTGAAACCGGAGGAGTAATGATGCAGAATAAAAAGAAAAAATTGCTTATGTATAAGGATAAGCCTCTGATACGCGTCGGAAACACGATATTTTACGGCGACCTTGGCGAGAAATACATCTTACAGCTTGATATAATTGAAACTAAAAATGTAAAGGATATTGAATCTGCCACAAAAGTAGTTTTAAAGCTTGTTGATAACAGCGGAGAGTTGGGCAGCGGACAGGTTTTCCGTCAGTCGGAAAGGGAGGACTTGTACTCAGCTCTTGATATAGGCGAATGGTGGCTTCAGAATGCTTTGTCTCAGGGCTGATTTAACTTGTATACAGAAACAGGGCTTCAAAAAACTTACATGTTTTTTGAAGCCCTGTCTTTTTTATATCAGAAATCCTGTTTGGGAAGTGTGGCAAACCCCTTTTCAAGATCCTCGTCTGTCGGGATATAGTCAGTCATTGTTCCGTCAAGATATGACTGGTATGAAGTCATGTCAAAGTATCCCGTTCCGGTCAGGCCGAACAGTATCGTTTTTGCCTCGCCTGTCTCCTTGCAGCGCATTGCCTCGTCTACTGCGGCTTTAATAGCATGCGATGATTCTGGAGCAGGCAGCGTTCCCTCTGTTTTGGCAAAGGTGACTGCCGCTTCAAATACCTTTGTCTGCTCGTATGAAACGGCTCTCATGTATCCGTCGTGATAGAGCTTTGAAAGTATCGGCGACATTCCGTGATATCTCAGTCCGCCGGCATGGTTCGGTGAAGGCATAAATCCGTTTCCTAAAGTGTACATTTTCATAAGCGGAGTTGTTTTGCCGGTGTCTCCGAAGTCGAACGCATAGCGGCCTCTTGTGAGAGACGGACAAGATGCCGGCTCCACAGCTACAAAATCTATTTTTCTTTTTCCTCTGATGTAGTCTGCCATGAACGGGGAAATGAGCCCGCCTAGGTTTGAGCCTCCGCCGGCACACCCGATAATAATATCCGGCTCTATGCCGTACTTTTCGCAGGCTGTGTACGTTTCTTCACCAATTACAGTCTGGTGCAGGAGCACGTGGTTCAAAACACTGCCAAGCACGTATCTGCAATTTTCTGTTTTCAGCGCCGTTTCCATAGCCTCCGATATCGCACAGCCGAGCGAACCACCTGTACCCGGGTTTTCGGCAAGTATTCTTCTTCCCGCCTCTGTTGTATCAGACGGAGACGGAATTACTTCGCCGCCGTATGTCCTTATAACTGCTTTCCTGTGCGGCTTTTGCTCTGCCGATACCTTTACCATATAAACCTTTAGGTCTATACCGTAAAACGCACACGCCATAGCGAGAGCCGTTCCCCACTGCCCTGCGCCCGTCTCTGTTGTTAGGTGTGTAAGCCCTTGCTTTTTCGCATAATACACCTGAGCGGCCGCCGAGTTCAGCTTGTGTGAGCCGGAGGTGTTGTTTCCTTCAAATTTGTAATATATTTTTGCCGGCGTGTCAAGCGCTTTTTCAAGGTTATATGCCCTTACGAGAGGAGAGGGACGGTACATCTTGTAAAATGCGCGGATTTCTTCCGGGATTTCTATGTATTCGTCAGTCGTGTTAAGCTCCTGCTCGATAAGGTCGTCGCAGAAAACGGGCCTTAAATCATCAGCTGTGCACGGCTTCCCTGTTGCAGGGTTTCTGAACGGTTCGGGAAGGTCCTTCATTACCGCTCTCACGTTATGCCATGTTTTCGGAAGCTCGTTTTCTTCAAGAAAAATTTTGTACGGAATTTCTGCCATGTCAATCTATCCTTTCATAAATAAAATAGCAGATGAAATAAAAAAGCTCTGCCTTGCAGACAGAGACAAACAGATAAAATAAAAAAAACAACTCGTCTCATCTCATCTTATCTAAGCTCATCTCATCTGCTACGATAATACCATAAAAAAATCGGTTTGTCAATACCTTTTTTAAAAAAGTATATAATTCAATTATACATAAAATATGTTATCACACAGCGCAGTGCGCCTAAAGGCATACGGGAATGTTGAAATTTTGTGCAAAAAAACACGGCAAGCAGAAAAAGCTTGCCGCAATGTGGAGGTGCCACCCGGATTTGAACCGGGGAATAAAGGTGTTGCAGACCTTTGCCTTACCACTTGGCTATGGCACCGAGAAAACACAAAAGACGCATTATCGCGTCTTTTGTATATGGAGCGGAAGACGAGATTCGAACTCGCGACGTTCACCTTGGCAAGGTGACGCTCTACCACTGAGCCACTCCCGCATGAATCCAAAATGGATTTTTGGTGCCTCCGAGTGGAATCGAACCACTGACACAGGGATTTTCAGTCCCTTGCTCTACCGACTGAGCTACAGAGGCATATAAGAAAAATGGCGACCCGGATGGGGCTCGAACCCACGACCTCTAGCGTGACAGGCTAGCGTTCTAACCAACTGAACTACCGGGCCGAGTCTGGTGGGAGTTACAGGGCTCGAACCTGTGACATCCTGCTTGTAAGGCAGACGCTCTCCCAGCTGAGCTAAACTCCCGACATTTTCCTTTAATGCTGTCATGTGACAACGATAATAATTATAGCAGATTGATTATGCTTTGTCAAGACTTTTTTTAAAAAATTTGATAATTTTTTTAACAGGGCTTTTTTTAATTTATTTTTTTCAAAATATACGCTGCAAAAATTTATAAATTTGTTGAATTTAAATATTTGCCATTAAAGTTAAAGTATTTTACAGCTCACTTCCGAAAACATCGGACACCTCTGTTATGGAAATAAAAGCTGCTCTGTCGCTCTGGTAAACAATTCTGCGCAGTTTTGCAATTTGAAATCGATTGACGACAAAATATATGACTGTTTTCTGAGTAGAAGAATAGTATCCGTGAGCATTGAGCAGAGTTATTCCGCTGCCGAATTCCTCTGAAAGCTCTTTGCATATGCTGTCTGCTTCTGTCGTTATTATCAGCGCCGCTTTCGCTTTATCAAAGCCTTCAACAATAAAATCTATTGTTTTAAGCGCCGCAAAATATGTCACGATGGAATACAGAGGCAATATCCAGCTGCTTAGGATTACACCTGCTGCTATGTATAAAATCAGGTTATATATCATAACAAATGTACCAACGCTTATACCGAGCCTTTTGGCAAATGTTACCGCCATAACTTCAATACCGTCTATCGCACCGTCAAATCTTATAGTGAGACCGCTACCGATGCCGGATATAACGCCGCCGAACACCGCGCATAAAAACAAATCCTGCTTTGCAAGCGGCGATGCGAATGTAACGTCAACCGGCAAAACATATGTAATTAAATATGATGCCGATGAGTAAATTATAACTGTATATATTGAGTATATAGTAAATACGGCGCCTTGTTTTCTGAAGCCGTAAATAAACAATGGTATATTAAAGATAATGAGAAATAATGAGAGTGTCATATTTTCAGGTGTGATTTGGTCGAGCAGCATAGATGTGCCTGAAATTCCGCTGTCGTACAAATTAACAGGCATTAAAAACAGAGTAACCCCGATAGCGTTTATTATGCCTGCCAGCGTTAATACGAGCAGGTTAACACCTCTTATGCCAAACAAAATTTCTTTAAATTTTTCTTTCATTGCGCCGCCTCCTATGGAAATAATATGTATATTATATCATAAATTTACAACAATTCAAAGATCTGAATAAGAAAATTTCGGATAAAAAAACAGAACCGCAATTTTGATACAAAATTACGGTTCTTAATTGGAGGAAGGGATGGGATTCGAACCCACGGAGGCTATTAACCTCACAGCATTTCCAATGCTGCGTCTTCAACCACTCGGCCACCCCTCCGAATCGACCAAATAATTCTATCACATATTACCCGTTTTGTCAAGGATTTTTTTGAAAATAATTAAATGCAGCTGCCTTTTCTCAAGGCGGAAATATTTTCATTATTTAAAAACGGGGACATTATAAGACCTCATAATACATATACTTATTATTAAAGACAGTTTTATGTGAGGTTTTAAATAAAATGGCAAAAAGGGTTGTTACTACGGCGTTCGCCTACCTTGCTGCGGTGATAGGCGCCGGCTTTGCTTCAGGCAGCGAAGCTGCCGTTTATTTTCTTCGATACGGAAAAATAAGCTATATAGGAATAATACTGTCATCTGTCCTTTCGGGGCTTTTTGTTTACGTGGTTCTTTATCTGTGCCGGAAAAACGAGGCTTACGATTTTGACGGATTTGCCGACTCAATTATGCCGCCTCTCGTTTCAAGAGCTGTTAAAATGCTTCTGAGCATATTTATGCTCATAGTAACAGCGGCTATGATTGGCGCATACTCGGACATGGCATCGTTTTTCTCCGGAAGCTCCGCTTTACATGCCGTTGTTTTTTGCGTGCTATGCGCCGTTATACTTTTTTTGCCGCAAAAACAGGTTATCAATACGTGCGGCATTCTCGGCATAGTAATAGTAGCCGCAATCTGCGTTTTTTGTTTATATATGATAAACAACAGGTTTGTAAATGTTTTTTCAAACTATGGTTCAATGACGGCGTCGTCGCTTACCTACACAGGGTACAACACAATTACCGTATGTCCTATGCTGTGCAGTATGGCGGCAGACCTGAAAAGCAACAGGGAATGTGCTGCAGCAGGCGCCGTATCGTTTGTTATGACGCTTGCTGTGCTGAGCCTTGTATGGTGCCTTACGGGCATATATTACGGCAAGGTTCCGCTCGGTAATATGCCAATGCTGACTATTTCGGCGCGGCAGGGAGATATCTTTTGCTTGGGCTACGCAGCCGTGCTTTTTTTGTCTATGCTTACGAGCGCTGTTGCTAACTGCTACGGCATATATCTCAGGTTTAAAAGCAGGGATGTATCCAAGTTCATAAAAATTCTCATGATTTTGTCGGGAGCCTATCTTATATCTTCGTTTGGATTTTTAAACATCGTGTCAAAATTGTACAAGGCGGCAGGTTATGCCTCTCTGACGTTGATATTATTTATTTTAATAAAAATAATAAAAAATAAAGATAAACGTAGTAAAATAACGAAATATGGAGATAATACAATATAAATATAATAAATTGGTGATTATAAAGCTTGAAAAAATAATATTTAAATGTTAGAATAAATAGGTCGCCTGATGTTGGAAGAATATTGCGGGATGTAGCGCAGTTTGGTAGCGCATCTGGTTTGGGACCAGAGGGCCGCAGGTTCGAATCCTGTCATCCCGACCAAAACTGATTTGATATAATGGGAGTTTAGCTCAGCTGGGAGAGCGTCTGCCTTACAAGCAGGATGTCACAGGTTCGAGCCCTGTTACTCCCACCATATATATGCTGGTGTAGCTCAATTGGTAGAGCAGCTGATTTGTAATCAGCAGGTCGCGGGTTCGAGTCCCAGCACCAGCTCCATACGGAAGAGTTCCCGAGCGGCCAAAGGGGGCAGACTGTAAATCTGTTGTCTTCGACTT
>CALXSX010000055.1 GCA_944391265.1 uncultured Clostridia bacterium
AATATGCGACATATGCACTCTTATCTGATGCGTTCTGCCCGTATCAAGCGCACATTCCACAAGCGTGTACCTCCCGAACCGCTCAAGAACCTTTACATGAGTTACGGCGTTTCTTCCGCCGGGAACAACCGCCATCTTTTTTCTGTCGGACGCACTCCGACCAATAGGAAGATTGACTGTAAAAGCATCCTCCTTTATATTACCGTGAACGAGCGCCACGTATTTTCTGTCAGGTTTATTTTGCTTCCACTGCTCTGAAAGCGAGATGTGAGCCTCGTCATTTTTGGCTATTATCAGAATACCGCTTGTGTCCTTGTCAATCCTGTGCACGATGCCCGGTCTGATTTTTCCGTTTATACCGGACAGGCTTTCTCCGCAGTGGTAAAGAACGGCGTTTACGAGCGTGCCGCTGTAGTTCCCGGCAGCCGGGTGGACAACCATTCCCTGCGGCTTGTTAATCAAGATCACATCATCGTCTTCGTAGATTATATCAAGGTCGATATTCTCGCCTACAGCTTCTATTTTTTCCGGATCAGGCACCGTTACGGTTACTGACTCACCATGTGATAGCTTATGATTTTTCTTCACTGCTATGCCGTCCGCCAAAACATTTCCTCTCTCGCAAAGCTTTGAAGCCGCCGACCTTGTAAGAGGTATTTTCTCTGAAATAAAAATATCTACTCTTTTTCCGCCATTATCTGCTCCGGCGATAAAATCTAACTTTTCCATAATAACTATCCGTTCATCAAAATAAAATCGGCGGTCTTAATCCACCGAATACAAGCATCAGTTATTTTCCGGCTCATGAATTTTAGCGATGCGTCGCTCATGCCTTCCGCCCTGAAACTCCGAGTCAAGCCATGTATCTGCAATCATGCACGCGAGATCCTGACCTATAACTCTGCCGCCCATGCATATTATCTGCGCGTTGTTGTGTTCTTTCGCCATTTTTGCGCTGTATACATCGCCGCAAAGCGCCGCGCGTATACCCTTATATTTATTTGCCGCCATGGAAATGCCTATTCCCGTTCCGCAAAAAAGTATACCGCAGTCAACACTTCCGTCCGAAACAGCAAGACAAACCGGTTTTGCCGCATCAGGATAGTCTATTGGATCGGGTGTTTGAACACCGAAATCTTTGACTTCAAAGCCGCGCTCCTCCAAATGTTTTTTAACTTTCTCCTTAAGCTCAAATCCGCCGTGGTCACAGCCCATTCCAATCAGCATATCTCATTCTCCTTCATTTGTTTTATTTTTCTCATCATATTCGCGTTCTGCCTGCGATTTTCTTATATAAAACGGTTTTATATCGCGTCCGAAGCATGCCATAGACGCGTTTTTCAATCCAAGCGACGCAACAGACGACGCTCTTTGGAGCATCGCTCCTGCCGGTGCAAAATGCGCACGGCTTCCAAGTTTTGCTTTTATATAATCACCGTAAACCGCCACTCCGTCACCTGCGAAAACAACGTCAAGAAAATTTCCGCAATCTGCAAGACACTCGTCTATTGAAACGGCTCGAGGCTCTTCTATTTCGCGAAAACCCTCTTCATCCCAGATGTACGTACCGGTATAAACCTGCTGTCTTCGTGCGTCCATTATCGGTACTATAAGGTGCTCGCAGTAAGGGAGGTTATAAGCAAGCGCCGCCAAGGTGCACACGGGAACAATTTTCTTTCCTGAAGCAAGTGCCAGCCCTTTGACTGTCGCAATTCCTATACGAAGTCCTGTAAAAGAGCCTGGCCCAACAGAAACAGCGAACAAATCCACGCCGTCGATTGACTCCCCGCATGATTTCAGCATTTCATCTACCATAGGCATAAGCTTTTCGGAATGTGTTTTATTAAAATTGAGCGAATACTCCGCTATAAGCTTATCATCGTCTATCAGTGCGGCTGTCGCCATATTTGATGACGAATCTATTCCAAAAACTTTCATTTCAATCTCCGTTAAATCAAGTCTGTTTCTCTATAATTATTGTGCGTAATGTATCGGTATCCGCGCTGCCTCTTTCAACAGTAACTTTTATATATGGCTTCGGAATAAGCTCGCTTACAAGCTCTGCCCATTCAATAAGGCACACACCTTCACCGAACAAATACTCATCAAAGCCGATTTCATACATTTCATCCGGATCGCTTATTCTATAAACGTCAAAATGATAAAAAGGAATTATACCTTCGTACTCGTTTACTATTGTAAAAGTCGGGCTGCACACAGCGCCCTCAACGCCGAGGCCTGCCGCAACGCCCTGTGCAAACAAAGTCTTGCCAGCGCCGAGATCGCCATACATACAAATTATATCGCCTTTTTTCAGCGTTTTTGCAAAGGCCTTTGCAATCTCAAACGTCTCCTCAGGCAAATTTGAAACATATTTCAAAAAAATGCTCCTTTCACTTAAAACAGACCGCTCGTGACGCCGTTTTCATCAACATCAATGTTTTCCGCAGCTGGAACTTTCGGCAATCCGGGCATTACCATTATGTTACCTGTTTCAGCGACTATGAACCCGGCCCCGTTTGACACTCTTACTTCGGATACTGTTACGTCAAAGCCCTCATGTCTGCCGAGAAGCTTCGG
>CALXSX010000056.1 GCA_944391265.1 uncultured Clostridia bacterium
GTAATGCGATTTTGCGGCTACAGACTGCCTAAAAATACTGACGTTAAATATTCAAAAACCCCGTTTGACCCGACTGTTCCGGAGCAGTTTCCTAAAACTTTCAGGACGCTTAAGCTCACATCCGGGAAGTTCGCGGCCATACGCGTGGTGTACTGCGGATATGACTGGGACGGAGAGCCGGGTAACTTTTTTGCACATGCGTTGATATTTGATGAGTATGGAGACGATTTTCGGCCGGAACAGCTCTACGGTTCAAAGACGTTTAGGTCGGGGCTTACGCCCGAAGAGGCGGATGCTGAACTGGTAAGGTACTTGCCTGAGATACGTGAGCTGGATTTGGATGAAACGCTGAGCGGCAGAGTCGACAGCTTTGTTCAAAATCATAAAATACAGATGTCGGCAATATTTGAACAGGTCATCCCGCTGCTCACGGAAAGCGGAAAAACTCATGTTTGCATAAGTGCGAAAAACTGTGAAGAGAGCGATATGTACGTTCTCGGTCTGAAGAGCATACTTCCGAGGGGGATTGCGGACAGGTACGGCATATCTACAAACAATATTTTTCTGCCGTCCGGCGGACAAAACAAGATAATTATAAACGGAACTACAGCGGGAAGAAACAATATCACTCCGGAGGAGGTGGAGCGGCGTACAAACTGTATATATATCGACGTTCAGAGAATAGAAACCGACGGCGTAAAGCCGATGAAGCTGTTCGAGATGACTGCGGAAGAACTTCAGCAAAGTTATGAGAAGTTTTCCATTCAAAACGGGAATCAGCTTGTTTTGTGGCTTAATTCTTTCGAGCGCCTGAAAGAAGAGGGCGTGGGAGAACGCCTGGAAAAGCTTTATGAATCAGTAGGCGCAGGACTTTTTAAGGAGCGCGCGTTGAGTCTCTACGAGATAATCGGCCACGCAGATATGAAGCAGGTGCGCTACGAAATACTTGAGGTCATGTATGCGCACAGGGAACTCTTCCCACAGATAGAAGATGAGATAGCGTATAAATATATCATTGAGGGAATATCGTGTATAGGCGCGGGAGAGCCTAAAAATATAGAAGGTATATTTAAAGACCTCACAGTCGGTGCTGCGGAGAAAATCTATTCCGGCATAGATGAGATAATGAGGCTTTTCGACCCGGAAAAGCTTGATGAAAAGAGCTGCGTTCTGCTTCTGAGAATTTTTGCACAGCTTAAGAACACAGTCGGCGTAGAAACGTGGAAAGAGTTTTTCAGGGATAATGACACGTATCTATCAGGATTTGTGGGAATGTGTGCAGACGTGATGATAAACGATGACACGTCACCTGTAAGATTTACCTCGCCTGCTGTATGGACGACCGAGGATACGGCAGAGGTTATTGCCTACTTTGATTCGTCTACAGATGATTCGCTTATTCACAAGGCGTGCAGGAAGTTTGTGATTGATCATAAATCAATAGACTGGTCGAAATACGGCATAACCCTTCAAAAAAAGAGAAAATCAGCTGATGAGGCAAGATATGACTTGCAGCAGATAAGGAAAATGCTTGCAACAGCTGGCTATTCCCCGTTTGAGAGAAGCTCATATAACGATTTGAAATTTGATGTATTAAACGAGATGAGCATGAGTGAAAACCCCATGCTGCTGGTGCGGCTGCTTTATGCGGTATATACGTGGCAGGGTCAGGCTGAGACCATAGCCGATTCCGAAAAATCCGCCGTAAAGATAGCATCGCTTATAAGAGAACTTAAGGAAACGCAGACATCATGTTACCGTTATGTATTTCCAAAGCTTGCGATTGAAATACTCGAAAGCCGCGGTCATTATCATGAGATCATAATAAATTCGGAAACAATGGAGCCGGATTTTTGGGATTGGTTTTATATCGCTTACAGGCGCAATATAAACGATGAAGTTATAAGAGTCAATTTTGAAAGAGTTTTTGCGGCAAGCGAGAGGGACGTTGCAAGGCTTCCGGTTTACGGCAAGCTTGCAAGGCTTAGAGGCTGAAAATACCCGTCGTGCCCACAGACAGGTGAAAGGGAATAAATACACGTGGGGGAAAGGTATGGAAAAATTATGAAAAAAATAAAATTGTTTGTTGCTGCATCAGCACTCGTTATGCTCAGCATAGTTAATGTTGCGTTTGCGAGCAATTCTGTTCCGGTGAAGGAGGATCCTGATGTTAAAGTAACAGTTACAGAGTCTGATGATAAGGAAAACGAAACGGCGAAACCAACTGCTAAAGCGACGGCTAAGGCAACGGCTAAGGCTAAAGCTACGGCTAAAGCGACTGCCAAGGCAACGGTTAAGGCTACTTCCAAGGCAACGGCCAAGGCGACAGCTAAAGCAACTGCTAAGACAACTGAAAGCACATTGGGGTCATCAAGTGCTGATGACAGTAGTGCGGAAAGCACAGATGAAAATACTGATGATAAAGTTGTTTTGGGCGGCGATGATGTTCTTCTTGTTGAGACGTCTCCTGACCCGGCACTCAATCTTCAGACAAACGGAGATATGGTTGAGACTAAGAATTATTTAACAAACGGCGGGGCATTTTTATGGTTTTTGCTTACCATTATATGCAGCACAGTAATAAGCTTTGCTATATCGTACAGATTCTATAAGATGAGCAAGCGGGATAACCATGTGCAGGCGGAGCTTCGGGCGCTTAAAAAGGATATCGACAGCAAGCTTGTAGGCACAGTAGGCGGATTCTCGGAATATGATATCGGAATGAGCAACAGCAACAAAAGCTATGCAAGACAGAACAGTCCAATAAGGGTCAGGACATCTTCAGAAACGGACGAGCAGGCAAATGAGATATATAAAAAATGGGAAAATCAGATAAACAGCACAAATAAGAGCACCGTTCGTGAAGATCAGCCCGTCAGAGCTCAGAGGCCAACAGTTAGCGAACAGTCCGCAGCGCATACCGTTCAGAGAAGGCGCCCTGTTTCAAGCAGAAATAAAAAGAAAGACGGGAAGATTAAAGGGATATTGAACAGCATTTTCCCGTTTGATGATAAGTAATATGGCGGATATATTTATTATAGGCGGAGCAGTGGTGTTTTGTGTGTTTGTTGCAGTGCGCTCTGTCAAAAGGAAAAACAGATGCGGACACTGCTGCGGCGGCTGTAAATCATACGGAAAGGGTAGTATTCAGAAATGAATGAAGAGTTAACGGAAAAGTTTTATAAGGATTTATTTGCGTCTAAGCAGACAGGTGTGATTATAGACGAGATGCGTGAAGGCTATGCAAAGTGCAGCTTTGAGATATTGCCTCATCACAAAAACGCGTATGGAACAGTTATGGGAGGGGCTATTTTTACCCTGGCGGATTTTGCCGTGGCGGTTGCCTCCAACCAGGGTGAAAAGGTTAATGTTTCAATAAACTGCAATATCAGCTTCGTCGGTGTGGCAAAGGGCAACAGGCTTATAGCCGAGGCAAACTGCGTCAAAAACGGGAGAACGGTTAGCTATTATGAGGCAAAGATAACAGATGAGCTCGGCAATATTGTAGCGACGTTCTCATCAACGGATTATTCAAAGAATTGATTATAGGATTTGCTCTGCGTGCCCATGGCGGAGCGTTCGGAAAAATATTTGGGCGGAAAGGCAATGGAGAGTAAGTATGTCAGGACATTCCAAATGGAGCACAATAAAGAGAAAAAAAGGCGCAAACGATGCGCAAAGAGCAAAAATATTCACGAAGATAGCGAGGGAAATAATAGTCGCTGTTAAAGCAGGCGGCCCCGACCCGGAAAACAATTCAAGGCTTAAGGATGTTGTCGCAAAGGCGAGATCAAACAATATGCCTAACGAGAACATAAACAGGACGATAAAGAAAGCTTCCGGAAGCGCCGATACAGACAGCTATGAAAACATAACATATGAGGGTTACGGCCCCGGCGGAGTGGCAGTTATAGTAGAGACTCTTACGGATAACAGAAATAGGACGGCTGCCGATGTGCGTCATGCGTTCGACAAGTTTGGTGGAAATCTTGGTCAGACGGGCTGTGTAAGCTTCATGTTTGACCGCAAAGGCGTTATTCTTATGGAAAATGACGGTGATATTGACGAGGAAGAGCTCACCATGGACGTGCTTGAAGCCGGTGCAGACGACATAGAGGCAGGAGATGAGTTTTTCGAAATAACAACTTCGCCCGAGCAGTTTGCAACCGTAAGAGATCAGCTCGAGGGCAAATACACGCTCGCTTCAGCAGAGATAACGATGGTACCGCAGACAATGACTGAGCTTACAGATGAAAATCAGATCACAATGATGAACAAGATGCTTGAGACTCTTGAAGATAATGATGACGTTCAGGAAGTATATCATAACTTTGACAGCCCCGAGGAGTAAAGCTGGTTGTAATTAAATAAAAAAAGATACTGAATAAACGACATTCTCATTGAGACGCTTAACAGCTTAATTGCACGAAAATGACAGATTGGAAAAAACAGGCTATGACCGATGATTCGGACAGAGCCTGTTTTTGTTGTCTGTATATTTTGCGCAGATGCGGATTATTGACGCTTTTTTATCTTGCCAAGGAAATCCTTAAGCTCGCGCAGTGCGCTGTTAAACCTTACGGATTTAAAGCGAGGGAATGCTTTTAACATTCTCTTTTGCTGATAGTTGAAGTGTAAATTCATTATGTTTGCCTTGCTGAGGCGATGGCTGATGCTTTCTTCAGCTGCTTCTTTCTTCTGCTCGAGGTAAAGCGCAAACTTGCCGAGTTTTCCTTCAAACCCGTTAAATCCGGTAACGGTTACGATTATATCTGCTGCAAAAACAATAAGCAAAACAACGCATGCTACATGATAAGCCGTTGATGGCAGCCTTTCAAGAGCAGCTTCTGTAATTGGGTTTATAAATTTCACAAGAATGGCTGAAAAAGCTCCGAATACGATAAATCCCTCAAGGCAGATTCTGCCGTTCAGATTGAATTTTTTATCCGAATAATCCCACCATCTGGCGTTAAAGATTCGTTCAAGAATATATGAAGTGAGGTATTCAAGGGTACAAGAGATGACAGCGCCGGATAAAAATAATGCCGCGATGCTTTCAACACCCGACAGCATAAATATAATAATAAGTGCTCCGCTTCCATAGATAGGGCAGTACGGCCCGTTAAGGAAACCCCTGTTTATGAACTTTTTCTCACCTATGGAGCAAATTATACACTCATATACCCAGCCTACAAAGCTGTATATGATAAAAATCAGAAAATATTTTTCAAGCAGACCTAAAATTGACACTGCTGAACTCCACATGAAAACGCTCACTGTTACGCTTTCCGAGCGTTTCCGACACGGCGCTTATTTTATCGGCAATGCAGACTATAAATCCTTCCTTGAACTTAGGAGGAACAATATTCAGCGGGAACATATGACGTTCTATTATGTTTTTCTCAATTTCACCCAACTCAAAGTCTTTTTCCGCGTTCTCACGCGCTTTTTTTGCATGGGTAAATCCGTGAAATCTGTGGCTCTTATCCTTATTATGCCAGTCGTATTTGCAATAGTCGTGCAACAGAGCGCCGCGCACAAGAGCTCTCTGATTAACCTTAAGCCTGAGCAAAACTGCAATATACATACTAAGATAGGCAACATTGAACGTGTGATCATACACCGATGTTGCACCGTGCTGGATAAATGTTCTTTCGTCATTCTTACCGCTTGAAGGCAAAATATCCCTGCCGTAATGAAAAACTGCTTTTTTCAATACCCTCTTTTTTTTCATGCACGTCACCTTCATAATTATTCTATTCTAATTATAATACAAGTTCCTTGTTTTGTCAAATAAAATAGTTGTAAAATCCTCTTAAAAATGTATAAAATAATAACTTTTAAAACTTTAATAATTAGTCAAAAAAGCAGAGGTGTCAAATTTTACTGACACACGGATTTGAAACTCTGTTATTTAGCCTTTGCGGTGTGTTTCCCCACTGTTATCAAACGACAAAATGCGGCAAATTATTATGTAAATATTCACAAAATGCCAATAACCCCTTGTTTTTTTAGAAAAAATCGTTTATAATAAAATAGATAGAGTGTAAAGTTCCAAAATATGCGGAAAGGCTGCGGAATATAGATGAAAAAAGGATTTATTGCCGTATTTTTGGCGGTGCTTGCCGCTTTTTTATTTTATGGTATAAGATATATGAGAAGTCCTCTGATAACCCAGGAGGCTGTTCCCGGCACATACGAGGATTCGGTGTATACAGATTGTTATTTTGTGCGGGAGGAAACGGTTTATGTTGCCGACAGCGCAGGCACGGTGTACAACCATTACAGCGACGGTGCGAGAGTTGCTAAGGACTCGCTGATTTCAACAGTGTATACAGAAAATGTCAGCGAAGACGTGCTGCGCGAGCTGAACACAATAGATAAAAAGCTTGAGGATATCAGGAACTCTGACACGTATATCGGGTCCCTTTCTGACGATGAGACAAACGTCGAAAACAGGATAGATAGTCTCAAAAACAGCATTATTGATGCTGCTGTCGATAATGATATCAGGGGGATAGTCAGATATAAGGATACTATAAACGGACTGAGAAACGGTACTTCCGGTCCTTATGCCGGAGATACTGTAGAGACGCTGAATGCACAGAAGACAGCGGCAGAGGCAAAAATCGGAGGTCAAAAGCAGGAAATATACGCCGAAACATCCGGTGTGTTCCTCACGGTTCTTGATGGCATGGAACACATACTTACGCCTCAGAACGCCATGACTATGACTGTGCGTGATTTTAATGCAATAGTTCCCGTGTCCGAAAAGACGTCTAATCAGACCGTTAATGCCGGAGACAGCATATGCAAGATAGTTAACAATCATAAATGGTATGTTGTGTGCTGCATCGCTTCTGAAAGACTTGCCGACCGGCCTGTGGGAACGGAAGTTAAAATGCGTTTTGACAATATTGTCGGAGTGGACGCTGACGGAAAGATAGTTTATATTTCTGAGCCGCAGGACGGAAAGAACTTGATACTTATTGAAAGCAATCAGTTTGTTGAAGGGGCGTACACAACGCGCAAATCGGGAATGGAGCTTATATTCAGCAGCTATGACGGTTATCTTGTTCCGATAAATGCCGTCAGGACTGACGAGAACGGTCAGAGGTGTATATTGGTTAGGAAAAACAATGTAGACAGGCTTTATCCGTGCGATATTATATACACAAACGACGCTGCGGAATACGTCATAATAAAAACACCGGACGACGCATCGCTTAAGCTTGAGGATGCGGATGAGTTCGTCCTCGGAGAAAGGTAATGATTTAGATGATAAGGGAAAACATTGAAGCTGTGCGGCGTGCTATTAAGGAAGCTGCGGAAAATGCCGGCAGGGATCCAAGCGAGGTCACGCTTATTGCCGTGACTAAAACTCACGGGCCGGATATGATAAATGAAGCTATAAACTGCGGTGTGACGGATATAGGAGAAAATAAAGTTCAGGAGATACTTGATAAGTACGATTCCGTATTGCCGGTAAGATGGCATATGATAGGTCATTTGCAGACGAATAAGGTAAAGTACATCATAGACAAGGTCTGCATGATACACAGTGTTGATTCGGCGCATCTTATGGAGGAAATTGAAAAGCAGGCAGTGAAAAAGGGTGTCGATCATATGGACATTCTGATTGAGGTGAAAATATCCGGAGAGGAGACAAAATCCGGAGTCTCGCCCGATGAAATAACAGATTTGCTGGAGCTTGCAGGAACGCTTGATCATGTTAGGGTAAGGGGTCTGATGACGATTCTCCCGAAAGATTGCGATAATGTTACAAAAACATTACTTTTTAATAACATAAGGTCGATTTTTGTTGACATAAAGCGAAAAACATATCATAATGTTAACATGGATTGTCTATCTATGGGTATGAGCGGTGACTTTGAAGCCGCTGTCAACTGCGGAGCTACCATGGTGAGGGTAGGAAGCAGGATTTTTGGTGAAAGAAATTATAAATAAAGGCGGAGGAAACAGAGATGGGAATTGTAAGCTCTATTAAAGATTTTATCGGGGGCGAAAGCGAGTACGATGATTACGAGGGATACGACGACGAGGAATACGAGGAGGAACAGAGCACACCTAAAAGATCGTATTCAAGGTTTTATTCGAGAAAAGACGACGAGCGCGAATCTGCTCAGCCGGAAAGCGATATTACAATAATAAAGGTAAGAAAATTTGATGATGCCATGTCTATTGCCGACGTTTTAAAATCTCGCAGGCCTGTTATTTTTGATGTCATTGAAATGGATAAGTCAGACGATGCGGAGAGAGTGGTTGATTTTATGGTCGGCGCTGTGTATGGGCTTGATGGAAACATTAAGCGTGTGTCCGGCGGTATTTTCATTGCAACACCGAGAAATATGAAAATAAACAGCGATGAAGTGAGAAAAAAGACCGGAACATCTTTTGGAATTGAATTATAAGACAATGTTCGTCATATAATATATATGGCGCGCCTTGTTAAAATTTTCCGATAACTGAAAGTAACGGGGATTGCCCGCCGCGCGGACGATCCCTGTTTTGGGTGTGTTTATGGATAAAGACAATAGGCTGTACGGCATGATTGAGGATTTGTATTCGCTTTGCGAGAGAAGAAGCATGCCTGTATTTTCCTCTTTTCTTGACCTGTCGGAGCAGGCGGCGCTTGATGACGCGGGGCTTATACGTGTAAACTCCCGCCTATTCGGAGGTCATGAGCAGTGCGAGAGGAAAATGCTTGGCGTGTTCCCCGACTGGCAGGAAAAGGACGATTCTTCTTACCCTATAGTGATCGTGACAGTGAGTTATAACTACAAAACTTCCCTTTCCCACAGAGACTACCTCGGCACGCTGATGGGAATGGGCATAGACAGAAGCAAAATAGGCGACATTCTTGTTTATGAGCGCCGAGCGCTGATGCTTGTATCGGATTCGCTGGCGGATTATATTGCGTCTAACCTTAATAAAATAGGGAATGTGGGCGTGAAAGCCGAAGTGTCGGCTCTTTCGGGTTTTGAATTTCCCGAACGGAAATTTAAGGAGATAAATGCGGTAGCGGCTTCACTGAGGCTTGATGCGGTGCTCGCTGCTGCGCTGAATGTGTCAAGGAAAATTTCTGCCGAGCTCATAAAAAAGGAAAAGGTTTCATTGAATCACCGCCTCTGTACCGACACGTCGAAAAAGGCGGCAGAGGGCGATATTTTGTCTGTACGCGGGTATGGGAGGTACATTTTTTCCGCTGCCGGAGACACTACGAGAAGCGACAGAATCCATATTACCGTGAAAAAATATTTATGAATCCGCGCCTTTGCGGAGAGTTGGAGGTTTTTAAATGCTTAAGCCGGTTGATATTCAGTCAAAGGAATTTGAGATCAAGCTGAGAGGATATGACCGTGAAGAGGTCGATGATTTTTTGGATCAGATTATTGCCGACATGACGGTGCTGTATAAGGATAACACAGAGCTTACAAACAAGGTGAGACAGCTCGGAGATGAGCTTGCTTCATACCGCGCGCGGGAAGCGGAGATAAACCAGTCGCTTGAGCTTGCCAATTACAGGTGTGAGGAGCTTAAGAAGAACGCACAGCTTGAGGCGAAGGATATAATACAAAAAGCCCGTACAGAAGCGGAATCCATCTTGCATAATATAGAAAATAACAAGCTTAAAATGAAAGCAATTTGCACGGAATTGCTTGAAAAAATAAATAATATGTGATATAAGCCTAACAGAGAGGATTGAAGTAAATGTACAAAAAAGTATCTACGGATTTGAATTTTGTTGAACGCGAAAAGGAGGTACTGAAGTTCTGGAAAGAAAATGATATTTTCCGCAAAAGCATAGACGAACGAAAAGACGGAGAAACATTTACCTTTTACGACGGACCCCCGACGGCAAACGGCAAGCCGCACATAGGTCACGTACTTACGCGGGTAATAAAAGATATGATTCCGAGATACCGCGCCATGAAGGGGTATAAGGTGCTCAGAAAGGCAGGCTGGGACACACACGGGCTTCCCGTTGAGCTTGAGGTTGAAAAAAAGCTTGGCCTTGACGGCAAGGAGCAGATAGAGGGATACGGGCTTGAACCGTTCATAAAGGAATGTAAGGAAAGCGTCTGGAAATATAAGACAATGTGGGAGGATTTCTCTGCGGTTGTCGGATTCTGGGCTGATATGGACGACCCGTATGTAACGTATCACAACAGCTTTCTTGAGTCTGAGTGGTGGGCGCTTAAGAAGATTTGGGAAAAAGGTCTTTTGTATAAGGGACATAAGATAGTTCCGTACTGTCCGCGCTGCGGGACTCCGCTTTCAAGCCATGAGGTGGCACAGGGGTACAAGGATGTAAAGGAAAAATCCGCCATAGCCAAATTCAAGGTTAAAGGAGCGGAAGATGAATATATCCTCGCTTGGACGACAACGCCGTGGACGCTTCCTTCCAACGTGGCTCTTTGTGTGAACCCCGATGAGGATTATGTAAAGGTTTCGGCAGACGGCGTAAAATACATTTTGGCAGGGGCGCTTGTAGGCTCCGTTATCGGAGAGGACTGCGAGATTCTTGAGCGGAAAAAGGGCCGTGAACTGGAATATATGGAATATGAGCCTTTGTTTGACTTTGCTAAGCCTGATAAGAAAGCATATTATGTCGTATGCGACGGGTATGTAACGCTTGCAGACGGAACTGGCATAGTACACATAGCTCCTGCATTCGGAGAAGATGACTCTAAGGTAGGTAGAAAATACGACCTGCCATTCGTTCAGCTCGTTGACGCCAAGGGTGAGATGACAAAGGAAACACCGTGGGCGGGAATGTTCTGCAAGGACGCCGACAAGGAAGTCTTTAAGGATCTTGAGAAGAGAGGTCTTTTGTTTGCAGCGCTTCCGTTTGAGCATTCGTATCCTTTCTGCTGGAGGTGCGACACTCCGCTTATATATTACGCGCGTGACACATGGTTTATCAAGATGACCGATGTGCGCAATAATCTGATTAAAAACAACAACACAGTAAACTGGATACCTGAGAGTATAGGCAAGGGCAGGTTCGGAGACTGGCTCGAAAATGTCCAGGACTGGGGAATCAGCCGCGACAGATATTGGGGTACTCCGCTCAATATTTGGGAGTGCGAGTGCGGCCATCGGCACAGCATTGGCTCTATTGCCGAGCTTAAATCGATGAGTGATAACTGCCCTGACGATATAGAGCTTCACAGACCGTATATAGATGAGGTTACAATAAAATGCCCTGTCTGCGGCAAGCAGATGCACAGGGTAAAAGAGGTTATTGACTGCTGGTTTGATTCCGGAGCAATGCCGTTTGCACAGTGGCACTACCCGTTTGAAAATGACGATATATTTAAAGATAATTTCCCGGCGGATTTCATCAGTGAGGCTGTTGATCAGACAAGAGGCTGGTTCTATTCACTGCTTGCTATATCTACGCTCATATTTGATAAGGCTCCGTACAAAAATGTTATAGTTTTGGGTCATGTTCAGGACGAAAACGGTCAGAAGATGTCAAAATCAAAGGGAAATGCCGTTGATCCTATGGAGGCGCTCGGCGAGTTCGGCGCCGATGCCATAAGGTGGTATTTCTACTCCAACTCCGCACCGTGGCTTCCTAACAGATTCCACAAGGACGCTGTTGTGGAGGGACAGAGGAAGTTTATGGGAACGCTTTGGAACACTTACGCTTTCTTTGTTCTTTACGCGAACATAGACAATTTCAATCCGCTTGAGTACACGCTTGATTACGAAACCCTCGCGCCTATGGATAAGTGGCTGCTTTCAAAACTGAACACTCTTATAAAAACGGTGGATTCATACCTTGGAAACTATAAAATCACTGAAACTACAAGGGTGCTGGATAATTTTGTGGACGAGCTTTCGAACTGGTACGTGAGAAGATCGAGATCGCGTTTTTGGCTCAAGGGTATGCCACAGAGCAAAGTTAACGCGTATTTGACGCTTTATACAGCGCTCGTTACAGTTGCCAAGCTGGCGGCGCCGATGATTCCGTTTATGACAGAGGAGATTTACAGAAATCTCGTATGCTCAGTTGATAAAACGGCTCCCGAAAGCGTACATCTTTGCGATTTTCCTGAATGTAACGAGAAGTATATCAATTCGGAGCTTGAATCAAAGATGGAAGAGCTTCTGAAAATCGTTGTTTTGGGAAGAAGTGCAAGAAATGCGGCGAATATCAAAAACCGTCAGCCTATAGGCAGAATGTATGTGAAGGCTCAGCCGCTTGAGGATATGTATTCGGATATAATAAAAGACGAGCTGAATGTTAAGGAGATAGAGTTCACTGACAGCGTCGGCAGGTTTACAACGTATAATTTCAAGCCGCAGCTTAAGACTCTCGGTAGAAGATTCGGAAAGAATATAAATGCAGTGCGCGAGATTCTGTCATCGCTCGATGGAAATAAGGCAATGGCTGAGCTCGAAAGTGAAGGGTATATTACTATAACAGTTGACGGCACATCAGAAAAACTTGAACGCGACGACCTCCTTATAGACATAGCGCAGACTGAGGGATATGAGACCGTAAGCGAAAACGGCATAAGCGTTGTCTTAGAGACAACTCTTACCGAGAAGCTTCTGCGCGAGGGCCTGCTACGCGAGGTTATAAGCAAGGTGCAGACAATGCGTAAGGAGGCGGGCTTTGAGGTCATGGATCATATTGAGCTCGGATTCGCCGGAAACGATAAAGTTGTTTCTGTTATAAATGAAAACATAGATTTCGTAAAAGAAGAAGTCCTTGCCGATTCAGTCGGAGGCGAAAACTCCGGATATTCAAAGCAGTGGAATATAAACGGAGAAACGGTTACGATTTATGTAAAAAAAGTATGATATTAAGGGGCTGTAAAACCTGATGTTTTTGCAGCTCCTTTGACTGTAACGCCGTAAATCGTATAAACTGAACATATTTTCAGAAAAAACACGAGCTTAAATGTTTAATTTGATAAATTTAAGCTCAACGTGTTATCAAAACAATTTACGGGGTAAATATAGTAGGTAGTTTTGCGGTATATTGCCGTAAAGTTGCATAAATACTGATGTTTTGGTTAAAATAGCGGAGGTGAATGTGGGTTGCCGAGGTATTCGGACGAGCTAATAGCAGATATTTTTGCGGCTAACAACATTGTTGACTATGTGTCAAAGTATGTTGTGCTTAAAAAACGTGGCAGCGATTATTCCGGACTTTGCCCTATACAAAGCGAAAAAACTCCGTCTTTTCATGTAAATGCGGACAAGCAGCTCTTTTATTGCTTCGGCTGCGGAGCCGGCGGAAATCTTGTGCAGTTCGTTATGAGAACCGAAAATCTCGATTTTACCGAGGCTTTGAAGCTGCTGGCTGACAATGCCGGAATTGCGCTTCCTGAAAAAACGGGCAGTTATGACGATGTGCATCATAAAAAAAGAGCGCGCATTTATGAAATGAACATTGTTGCGGCAAGGTTTTTTCGTGATTGTCTCTTAGACGCAGACAAAGGTGCTGAAGCACTTCGCTATTTTTCAGAGAGGAAAATTTCACGAAAAACAATCAATCATTTTGGGCTGGGATACGCACCGGACACCTACGATGCGCTCCTTGCGCACCTGAAATCATACGGCTTTACGGACGATGAGGCTGTTGACGCCTCGCTTGCTGTGAGGCGTGACGGAAAGGTGTATGACAAGTTTCGCGACAGGGTGATGTTTCCCATAATAGATGTCAGAGGAAACATAATCGGTTTTGGAGGAAGGATAATAAGAGACAGCAAAAACTCCGACTTCAAGCCGCCAAAATATTTGAATTCAGGCGAGACGGCAGCGTTTGACAAGGGTAAAAATCTTTTTGCTATGAATTTTGCGAAAAGGGCTGACATTTCAAGGCTTGTCCTTGTAGAGGGGTACATGGATGTTATAAGCGTGTATCAGGCTGGAATAAAAAATGTCGTTGCGACGCTCGGCACTGCTCTGACGCAGGATCAGGCTAAATTCATGAGCCGATACGCTAAGGAGATACTCATATGCTATGACATGGACGAAGCGGGGAGAAAGGCGGCGCTTAGAGCTGTTGATATTTTTTCCGCCGAGTCGGTCAGAACAAAAATAGTAAAGCTCAAAGGAGCTAAGGATCCTGACGAGTACATAAACAGGCACGGTATCGCGATGTTTAAAACAGCTCTTGACAGCGCGGTGCCATCAACGGAGTTCAGGCTGTCACTGCTTAGGCCGGAAAACGATATAAATACGACCGAGGGTAAAATCGGGTTTGTGAAGGATGCGGCAAAAGTTTTGGCAACTGTGGGAGATTCCGTTGAGGTTGACGCTTACATAAACAATATTTCTGCTGAGACCGGCATCGCCAAAGAGGCGATATATGCGGAGTATAAAAAATATGTTTCCGCAAAGACTGGAAAGCAGGCGGCATCTCCTGTGAGACGGATAAGCCGCGGCGCAGGCGCTGCGTCTTTACCACTTCAGCCACCTACAGCTAAAACGGAGGGTGAGCTGATAAATATAATAGCTCAGGACAGGAAAGTATACACTGCTGTTAAAGATATAATGAAGCCGGAGGATTATTCAACTGAGACGCTCAGAAAGCTGGCGGCGTTGATTTATCAAAAACAATCCGAAGGAAAGGAGCCGGATTTTGCGGCTGTTATGAATGAGTTTTCGGACGATCCTCAGGTGCAAAGCGAGGCGTCGTCGGTTCTGTATGTTATAAAAAAATACGGAAACAGACGCGATGCCGCAGAGCAGATGGTGAGAAAAATACTTCTTGGGAAAAACGAGGCGCAGATTGCCGAGCACAAGAATGATATACAGAAATTAGGCGAGCTTATAAAAGAGCAGACTGAAATAAAAAATATGAAGCTAATATGGGAGTAAGGAAAGGGTTTGGTAACAGTCTTATGGCGGATATGAAGCAAATTGTCAAGGATCTTGTAGAACGCGGCAAAAAATTGGGGGTCTTGACATACGATGAAATCAATACGGCGTTCGAGGATGTTGAGCTTTCTCCCGAAAAGCTTGAAAAAATTTATGATATTCTTGAAAAAGATGATATTGAGGTCGTAAAAAATCTCGAAAAGGAAATGGAAGGAATAGAGGTAACCAAAGAGGAGCTCGAGGATTTGTCCATACCTGAGGGTGTAAGCATTGACGACCACGTCAAGATGTATCTCAAGGAAATAGGAAAGGTAGATCTTCTGAGCACTCAGGAGGAGCTTGACCTCGCTAAGCGTATGAGGGACGGAGACGAGTCTGCAAAGAAAAAGCTTGCTGAGGCAAATCTGAGACTTGTTGTCAGCATAGCTAAGAGATATGTCGGCAGAGGTATGCTTTTCCTTGACCTCATTCAGGAGGGAAATCTCGGTCTTATCAAGGCAGTGGACAAGTTTGATTATACAAAGGGGTATAAATTCAGCACATATGCTACATGGTGGATAAGACAGGCGATAACGAGAGCCATAGCCGACCAGGCAAGGACTATCCGTATACCTGTTCACATGGTTGAAACGATAAACAAGCTTGTCAGAGTATCGAGGCAGCTGGTTCAGGAGCTTGGCAGGGAGCCTACGCATGAGGAGCTTGCAAAGGAGCTCGGAATGCCTATTGACAAGGTTCGTGAAATATCGAAAATCTCTCAGGAGCCCGTTTCGCTTGAAACTCCTATAGGTGAGGAGGAGGACAGCCATCTCGGAGATTTTATAGAGGATCAGGACGCTCCCGCACCCTCGGAGGCGGCGAGCTTTGTTCTCCTGAAGGAACATCTTGTAGATGTTCTGAAGTCTCTTACACCGAGAGAGGCAAAGGTGCTTAGGCTCAGGTTCGGGCTTGACGACGGCAGGCAGCGCACTCTCGAGGAGGTAGGGCACGAGTTCAATGTAACAAGGGAGCGTATAAGGCAGATAGAGGCAAAAGCGCTCAGAAAGCTTCGCCATCCGTCAAGGAGCAAAAAGCTTAAGGATTATTTAGATTGATAGATTTTTTGTATGGGTTGTCAGCGGACAGCCCATATTTGCGTGTTAAAGAAAAAATTTTTTATGCATGAGGTGGAGTTTTTATATGGATTGGATAAAGGTGTCGGTTTATACGACCTCAAAGGGAATAGAGCCGCTTTGCGGAAGAATGTATGCGCTTGGGATAACAGGAGTTGAGATAGAGGATTTTGATGATTTCACCGATTTTCTTGAAAACAACAGGCAGTACTGGGACTATGTCGATGATGAGCTTGTTGAATCGAAAAAAAAGGAGACAAGAGTAATAGTATACATAAGCGCCACCCCGGACGGAATGGAAACTCTGCTCCAGGTGCGTGACACTGTCGCTGAGCTTAAAGCATTTGATGATGACGGCGAATTCGGAAGGCTTGAGATAGAGACGGATACGCTGAACGAAGAGGACTGGGCGAACAACTGGAAAAAGTATTTTCATCCTATCCCCATAGGCGAAAAGGTACTTGTATGCCCGGAATGGGAGGAGTGCAAGAACCCGGAGGGAAGGACTGTGTTTAAGGTAAACCCCGGCATGACGTTCGGCACAGGCTCGCACGGCACTACGCGGCTTTGCATAGAGCAGCTTGAAAAGTATGTAAAAAGCGGTGTAAGCGTTGCAGATCTCGGCTGCGGTAGCGGGATTTTATCCGTGATATCGCTTATGCTCGGCGCAGGTCATGCAACGGCAGTAGATATCGACAGCAATGCCTATGATATTGCGTATGCAAATGCCGACAGGAACGGCGTTGATAAGAGCAGGTACAGAGTGCTTACAGGGAATGTGGTAAGTGACAGCCGCTTGTGCTCTCAGATTGGTGACAGGAAGTATGACATTGTTTGCGCAAACATTGTTGCTGATGTTATAATTGCTCTCTTGCCGTTTGCGAGGTCGATAATAAAACCTGATGGCGTGTTCATCACTTCCGGAATAATCGAGGACAGGTGTGATGACGTGGAGCGCGCTCTAAGCGAAAACGGATTTGAGATAAAAAGCCGCGAGCAGGACGGCGAATGGGTGTGCATGACATGCATTCCCGGAAAGGAATGAACATAAAACAGATGAAGAAAAAAGTATACAACGTCGGCGTGAAAGGTATATGCAACGCTTATCTTGTGAAGGGAGACTGCAATGTACTTATAGACGGAGTGCCGGAGCACTGCCGCAGTCAGTATTTTGAAAACATTAAAAAGCTCGTTCCGGATATGTCGGTTGATTACTTTATATGCTGCCATGCGGCGCCCGACAAATGCTCCGTTTTACAGGAGCTTCTTGACAAAACGAACGCTGTGGTATGCGCGTCGGCGGCAGGCCTTAAGAACATAAGCGAGATAATAAACAGGAAGTTCAGACAGCGCGTGTGCAAGAACAGGTCTGTGCTTTCGGCCGGCGGAGCCGAGTTTGTTTTTTTCAATACGCCGTATACTCCGTGGCCTGATACTGTTATTGTGTACGAAAAGACGGAAAAGGCGCTTTTCAGCGGTGAGCTCTTTTCAGGCAGCAGAAATTTTTCGGAGTATTTTTCGGAAAATTTTAAGGGCAGAGAAAAATATGTGAGCGCCGCGCTTGACATTGCGCGCGGACTTGATATAAACAACGTGTATCCGGCAAAGGGCGAAGCGGCTGTATTTTCAGAAGTTATAAATGAATATGAGCACCTTGCAAAGCCGGTTTGCGTTGATGCCAATAAGATTACAATTGTGTATGCATCTAATTTTGGGTGCACAAAAGCTATGGCTGAGTGTATAAAAAACGTCCTTTTAAGGAATGGATATAATGCGGAATGTTTTGACGCACAAAGCAATGATATTTCTGTAATATGCGAAAAAATATATACATCGTGCGCAGTGGCGGTCGGCACGCCGACTTGTGACAGGAAGCCGTCACAGCGTGTGTGGGAGCTGATTTCAAAGCTGAATGTGAGTCTCGTTTCCGGAAAACCGTATTTTGTGTTCGGAAGCACGGGCTGGAGCGGAGAGGGCGTAAATATAGCTTCTGAAACGATGAAGCTTATGCGTATGAGGAGATTTGCCGCACCTGTTACGGCTGTGTTTACGCCGTCTGATGAAGAGCTTGAAAAGCTTGAAAAATACACGGCAAAATTTGTCCGATTTGTGTCGGAGGTGCAAAATGCCTAAATTTTTTGTTGAGCCGTCAAAGGTATCGGACAGCATGATAACGATAGACACTGACGATGTAAATCACATAATGAGAGTGCTTAGGCTTAAAGAAGGCGATGTGATTTGCGTGTGCGACACGCGCGGATACGATTACACCGCACAAATATCAAAAGCCGAAAGAGCGGCAATAGTCTGCCGAATTATTGAAAAGGTGAAATCAGACAGCGAACCTGATATTGATGTGACTTTGTTTCAGGCACTGCCGAAAGCTTCAAAAATGGAGTACATTATTCAGAAAACCACTGAGCTCGGTATAAAGCGGATTGTTCCTGTGATGACCGCCAGGTGCGTTTCCAAGATAGACAGCGCAAAGGATGCCGAGAAAAAAAGGGAGCGCTGGCAGAAGATTGCTGTTTCTGCGGCGAAGCAGTCAGGGCGCGGAATAATACCCGAGATAGCGTCTCCGGTAACTTTTTCGGAGGCAGTAAGAGAGCTTGAAAAATGCACAACCCGGTTTGTGCCGTATGAATGCGAAACAGATACGGACATCAGGAGCGTGCTTGTTTTAAACAGACACCCGGAAACGGTGGGGTACATGATAGGCCCGGAGGGAGGCTTTGACCCTCTGGAAATAGAGGAAATAAAAAAACGTGGTATACAAACAGTTACGCTTGGCAAAAGAATACTCAGAACGGAAACGGCAGGCGAGGCAGTTTTGGCCATGATAATGTACGAGATAGGCGATATAAATAAATAGTGACAGAAAACAGGAGGAAAAATGGCAAAAAAATTATTAGTTGCACAGTCGGGAGGACCCACTCCGGTAATCAACTCTGCTTTGGCAGGTGTGTTGAATGCGGTAAATGTTTCTCAGGCGTATGATGAGGTGTTAGGAAGCATAAACGGCATTGAGGGTGTTATTGAAGGCAGATTTATCTCTATGAATAAATTCAGGGACGCCAGAAGGCTTTCGCTTTTGAAGCAAACGCCGTCATCGTATCTGGGCTCATGCAGAAAGAAGCTTCCGGCTGATGGTCAGGTGTACGAGGATATATTTGATATTTTCAAAAAAAATGATATATGCGCATTTGTTTACATCGGCGGCAATGATTCTATGGACACAGTAAACAAGCTTAGTAAGTACGTTGAGGCAACAGGAAAAGATGTCTGCATCATAGGCGTGCCGAAAACTATAGATAACGACCTTGTTCTGACAGACCACACTCCAGGCTTTGGCAGCGCTGCAAAGTATATAACCAACTCCATAAGACAGCTCTACCTCGATACAAGCGTTTATGACATGAAATCGATTATTGTGGCTGAAATAATGGGAAGAAATGCCGGATGGCTTACGGCGTCAGCATCTCTTGCAAACGATGAAAAAATACAGCCTGTTGACATAATATGTCTGCCTGAAGTCGTATTTGATGAACAAAAATTTCTTGAAAAGGCACAGAATGTTATTTCAAGTAAGGATACAACTGTAATCGCCGTTTCCGAGGGGATTTGTGATGCATGCGGCAATTACATATCGGCTGTCGGTGCACAGGACGCCGATGAATTCTGCCATGCGGCTCTCGGAGGCGCCGGGAAATATGTTGAAACGCTTATTAGCAAAGCATTCGGTGTGAAAACAAGATCAATTGAGTTCAGCACTCTTCAGCGGTGCAGCAGTGAAACCGCCTCACTTCGTGACATAGAGGAGGCGTTTGAACAGGGCGGCTATGGAGTTAAGCTTGCAAAGGAGGGAAGAAGCGGGGTAATGGCAGGAATTACCCGTCTTAAAGGCGATGAATATTCGGTTGAAATTTCTGCTTTTGATGTCGGGCTTGTTGCAAACAAGGAGAAAAAACTGCCCGGTTACATGATAAGCAGTGATGGATTCGGAGTTACCGATGAGTTTGTCGCTTACGCAAAGCCGCTTATACACGGGCAGCCGCACATAATATATAACGGCGGCGTTATGGAGTTTGAGGTGAGGAATATTAAATGAGACAATTGGAAAACAAGTGGCTCCGCATCATATTATGCGGAATAATATTGATACTTGTCTATAAACTTGCTGACAACTACAAGGAGGTTTTTGCTGCGGTAAAAAGCTTTATAGGCGTGTTTTATCCGCTTATCGGCGGATGCGTCATAGCGTTTTTTACCTACAGGCCGGCAAGGAAGATAGAGGAGAAGCTTCTTTACAGCAAAAATAATTTTGTGAAGCGCCGCGCAAGGGGGCTCGGAATATTAGCGGTTTACATGGTGTTTGTGATTTTTATCGTCTTTGTCGGTACGTTCATTTTCCCGAAGCTTTATAAAAACACACAGGAGCTCATACTGAATCTCCCACAGTATTATTCTGACGTCAGCAGGTACATTTCCGAGAACGAAACCTTGTCACGGTTTGTTGATCTTGACTCGGCGAGAGAAAAGCTTTTTTCATTGCTCAATATAGAAAATATCAACAGATGGGTTGGTGTAATAAGCGGAGTTGCAAATTCGTTTTTATCAGTTTTTGTCAGCATTGTCATATCTGTTTACCTGATACTTGACAGAGACGGGATTTTTGGGTTTATGCGCGTTATAAGGGCAAAATTTTTCAAAGGAGACTACGTGAGAGTTGGCGTCACTTACGCGAGGAGGATAGTCGATGTGTTTTATTCATACCTGACAGGTATGTTCGTCGATGCGCTTGTGGTAGGAACGATAACAGCTGTGGTGCTTTCATTGTTTGACGTGCCGTATGCAGTGCTGCTTGGTTTGCTTGCATTGATAGGAAATCTGATACCGTTTTTCGGGCCTATAGTTGCTGCGGTAACAATTTATATCATCTCCGCAATTACCTTTGGCCCTATCAGGGCGCTTTGGGTTATAGTGTTTCAGCTTGTTCTCGGGCAGCTTGACGGAAACCTGATACAGCCGAAAATACTCAGCAAATCTACCGGTGTAAGTCCGCTTCTCGTTTTGCTTTCGGTTATTGTTTTCGGTAACCTGTTCGGAATAGTCGGCATGGTTGTGGGCGTACCCATATGCGCTGCGGTTAAAATGATACTTCTTGATTATCTTGACGACGGAAAGATAGACGGAAACTGCGGAGGGACATAATCATTTTGGGCATTAACCGCCGTCTGTGCAAAATGTATAGAAAACAAATCAATAAATTGGTAAAAAAGCATTAAATTATTATAATATAAACGAATTGTTTTTTAATTTTAAATAAAAGTCTTGAAATTTTAATCAAAATATATTAAAATATATTTATAATAACGCAGGCGTGTGCCATTGCGCCGGAAATTACGTAGGAGGATTTATATGGTAACAGCAGGTGAATTCAGGAACGGACTTACTTTTGAGCTTGACGGCAACGTTTTTCAGGTTGTTGAATTTCAGCACGTTAAGCCGGGAAAGGGCGCCGCTTTTGTAAGAACTAAATTGAAGAATGTTATGACGGGCGCTGTGGTTGAAAAGACATTTCGCCCAACAGAGAAAATGCCTAAGGCTCATATCGAAAGAAAGGATATGGAGTATTCGTACAACGACGGTGATCTTTACTATTTCATGGATCAGGAGACGTTTGATATGCTGCCTATAGGAAAAGATCAGGTGGGCGATTCTCTGAAGTTCGTTAAGGAAAACATGGTATGTAAAATACTTTCATACAAGGGTAACGTATTTGGTATAGAGCCGCCGACATTTGTAGAGCTTGCTATTGCGGATACTGAGCCGGGCTTTAAGGGCGACACGGCGACGGGTGCGACAAAGCCCGCAACGCTTGAAACGGGCGCTGTTATACAGGTGCCGCTTTTTGTTGACAGCTCTGATGTGATAAGAGTCGATACAAGAACAGGCGAATATATGGAAAGAGTATGATTTCTGTTAAGGTCTTGCGTGCGCAAGACCTTAATTTAAATAAAAGAAAGGGGCCGATAAAGCTATGAATAACATTTACAAGAAAATTGCTCATTTGAAGGGTTATGCCGAAGGACTGAGGCTTGACCAGAAAAGCAGTGAGGGCAAGGTTCTCATAAAAATTCTGGATATCCTTGACGATCTTGCAGAGGCAGTTGAAGACTTTGCGTGCGATATAGAAGAAACGGCACAGAGAGTTGACGATCTGGAAAATGAGGTTGACATAATCGAAGAGGATATTTACACAGATGACGATTATGACGATGACGACGATTATGATGATGACGATTATGACGATGACGACGATGATGATTTGTTTGCCGATTTAAATGATGACGATGACGATGATGATTTCTTTGAGATAGAATGTCCCAACTGCGGTGAAGACGTGCTTGTTAATTTTGACGATATAGAAAATGGCATAGTGTGTCCTCGCTGCAATGAAGAAATTGAACTTGAATTTGAATGTGACGATGAGGACAGCGGAGATAAAAACAAAAACGATTAAACGGAGAACGACTCTTTTGAGTCGTTTTTTCGTTAAAGAAAAAAGACGCATAAGCGCCTTTTATGATATGGAGCGGAAGACGAGATTCGAACTCGCGACGTTCACCTTGGCAAGGTGACGCTCTACCACTGAGCCACTCCCGCATATCCCCTGAACAAGTGAAGTATACCATAAAACATTGGAAAAGTCAATACCTTTTGCAAAAAAAGAGTATTTATTGATGATTTCATGCAAATTTTTCGGTAAGATTGTGTAAATAGTTAAAAATATTTTAATATTCTAAAATACCCTTGATTTTTTCCCCCTTTTGTATTAAAATAATAATGCGTACAGGTGGCTTAAAATGGCTCGGGAAATATGCTTTTGCGGCTTGCTGCGCGTATATTTGCCCTCTTTTTTTTTGAAATGTGAGGGGTAGGAAAGGCAACGGTGAATTTAGTATGGCAGATTTAAAATTTGAATACGACAGAACATTGGAGTATGTGAGTCAGCAGGAAATTAACAACCTTGCGCCATATGTAAAGCAGGCGCACAGCATTCTTCACGATGGCAGCGGAGCAGGCTCTGACTTTCTCGGCTGGATTGATTTGCCGGTAAACTACGACAGGCAGGAATTTGACCGCATTAAAAAGGCGGCTGATAAAATCAAGTCAAACTCTGATGTTTTGATAGTTATAGGAATAGGCGGATCGTACCTCGGCGCGAGGGCGGCGATTGAGATGCTGTCGCATTCGTTTTACAATACGCTTGATAAGAACACGAGAAAAACTCCGCAGATATTTTATGCGGGAAACAGCATAAGCTCTACTTACCTGTGCGATCTTATAGAGATTGTAAAGGACAAGGATTTTTCTGTCAATGTTATTTCAAAGTCGGGAACGACAACGGAGCCGGCAATTGCTTTCAGAATATTTAAGGATATGCTCGAAAAGAAATACGGCAAGGACGGCGCCAGAGAAAGGATTTTCGCTACGACCGATAAGTCGAGGGGCGCGCTTAAAACATTAGCAGACACCGAGGGCTATGAGACATTTGTTATAAGCGATGACGTTGGCGGAAGATTTTCTGTGCTTACGGCTGTTGGACTTCTTCCCATAGCAGTTGCAGGAATAGATATTGACGCGATGATGCGCGGTGCAAAGGATGCAAGGGAAGAGTATTCAAATCCTGAGCTTTCTGAGAATATGTGTTACCAGTATGCGGCTGTCCGCAATGCGCTCGCAAGAAAGGGCAAAACAGTTGAGATGATGGTTAATTTTGAGCCGTGTCTCCATTATTTCGGTGAATGGTGGAAGCAGCTATTCGGCGAAAGTGAAGGAAAAGACAACAAGGGAATTTTCCCGGCAGCTGCTGACTTCTCGACAGACCTGCACTCAATGGGTCAGTATATACAGCAGGGTCAGAGAATACTTTTTGAAACAGCTATACTGGTTGAAAACCCGGTAAAAGATTTTGAGATAGAGGAAAACGAGGATAATCTTGACGGGCTTAACTTCCTCGCCGGCAAAACAGTTAATTTCGTAAATTCAATGGCTGCGCTCGGAACAGCTATTGCTCATACCGACGGCGGAGTTCCAAACCTCGTTGTAAGAGTTCCAAGACTTGACGCTTATATTTTCGGAAAGCTTGTATATTTCTTTGAAAAGGCATGCGGCATTTCAGGATATCTTCTCGGAGTTAATCCGTTTGATCAGCCGGGAGTTGAGGCTTATAAAAAGAATATGTTCGCTTTGCTTGGCAAACCCGGTTATGAAAAAGAAAAGCAGGCACTTGATGAAAGGCTTAAAGGCTGAGGCTTAACGTGCATCGGAATACGGGAACGCGCTGGGCTGAGTCGGCGTAAAGAATGTGAGCGTTGCTCGCAGCCCGTGTTCTCTAAATAAATATATTACAAGGAGGACATGAAGATGGTAGAATTGATTATCGGCAAGAAAGGTACTGGAAAGACAAAGCATTTGATTGATAATGTCAATGCGGCTGTCGGAGTTGCGAAGGGAAGCGTTGTATTTATTTCCAGCAGCAATTCAAGAAACATGTATGATATCTCGACAAAGGTGCGCATGGCTGATACATCGGAATTTGATATTGAGAGTTATGCTGAGCTTCTGGGATTTGTCAGCGGCATAATCAGCGGTAATTTTGATATAACGAATATATTTATAGACGGCATATTCAAGATAGTCGGCACAGATGACCTTGACGGCTTTGAGGCGTTCCTTGACAGGCTTGACGCGCTGAGCAGCAAGTTCAACATATCTTTTGTAATAACTGTAAGCATTGATGCAGAAACGGCGCCTGAGTACATCAAAAAGCGCCAGCAATAAAAAATAAATACAAAAAGGCACGTGACAGCTCACATCCCGAAAAGCGCGTTTTATGGTATGAGGGCTGTCCTTGCTTTGAAATATTTTTTTGAAATACTTTTTGGAGGAACGGTTAATGTATTATCACAGCACGAGAAATAAAAGTGTAAGCGTAACAGCGGCACAGGCTATAAAACAGGGGCTTTCGGAGGAGGGCGGGCTTTTTGTTCCCGAATCTTTCCCGAATGTCAGCCTGACGGAAATAAAGGATCTTTCCGAGCTTACCTACACCGAAAGAGCGAAGCTGATTCTCGGTAAATTTCTTGACGATTTCACAGAGGATGAGCTTGCTGACTGTGTGACAAAAGCGTATACACGTCAGAAGTTCGGAACAGATACGATAGCTCCGCTTTATAAGATAAATGAAAACACATACTTTTTGGAGCTGTGGCATGGCCCAACATGTGCTTTCAAGGACATGGCACTTCAGATTCTGCCGCATCTGCTCACAACATCTATGAAAAAGACACATGAGGACAAAGAAGTCGTTATCCTCGTTGCAACGAGCGGAGACACGGGCAAGGCGGCGCTTGAAGGCTTCAAAGACGTTGAAGACACAAAAATATTTGTCTTTTTCCCGGATAACGGAGTCAGCGAGATACAAAAGCTGCAAATGGTTACGCAGGACGGCTCAAATGTGGGAGTTTGCGCCGTAAAGGGCAATTTTGACGATGCTCAAAACGGAGTTAAAAAGATATTTACGGATAAGGAGTACGGAACTCTTCTTTCCGGCAGCGGCTACAGCCTGTCAAGTGCAAATTCCATAAACTGGGGTAGACTTGTACCGCAGATAGTTTACTATTTTTCCGCGTACGCCGACCTTTTGAAAAACGGAGAGATAAGCCTCGGAGATAAGATAAATGTTGTTGTTCCTACTGGCAATTTCGGAAATATACTCGCGTCGTACTACGCTTATAAGATGGGTCTGCCGGTAAACAAGTTTATCTGTGCGTCAAATGAAAACAACGTGCTCACTGATTTTATAAATACCGGAGTGTACGATAAAAACCGTGCTTTCCACACGACTACGAGCCCCTCAATGGATATTCTTATTTCAAGCAATCTGGAAAGGTTTTTGTATGACCTCACCGGCGAGGATGACAGCGTTGTAAAAAAATGGATGTCTGCACTTTCCGTAGAGGGAAAGTACGAGGTTTCAGACGATGTAAAGGAAAAGCTGTCCTCCCTGATGTGGGCAGGTTACGCCAATGACGCCGAGACGGCGGAATCTATTAAGGACACCTATGAAAAATACCAGTATGGTACAGACACGCATACAGGAGTTGCAGAATCAGTTTATGATAAATATGTTAAAGAGACGGGCGACGTGACAAAGACTGTCATAGCGTCTACCGCAAGCCCGTTCAAATTCAATCAAAGCGTTCTCATAGCACTGTGCGGTCATAATTCCGTTGTGGGGAAAAA